>CAIOZP010000534.1 GCA_903862805.1 uncultured Fibrobacterota bacterium | reverse complement strand
GCCTTCTTCTGCAAGGCGCTCTTGAGAACCGAAACGGCAAGAGAGAGGCGATCACTTGCCGCGTATGTTCCGGCAAGCGCGTGGAGAACATAAAGGTTGTACTGGGCACCAAGATCCGCCTGACCGGCAAGCTTGGTAAAGTCGGCATTGATTCCCGCCTGTAAACCGCTCTCGATTGCACACCAGATAATCAGATTGCGTTGTGCGCTTGGGAACGAAAGCAGATCAAGCTTCGCGACACAATTCCAGACTGAGTCGAATTTTCCGAGCGAATACAGCGCCTGAATCTTGTAGAAACTCACGACATCGGAATATCCCTTGGCCGCAAGAACGGAGTCGGCAACCGCGAGCACATCATCAGTTCGCCCTGATCGCAACAGTACATCAAGACGAAGTTTGTTGAACGATCCCTGAATTTTCTCGTGCGTCGTAAGCGGAGAAAGCATTTCGATGTCGGCATTTGCATAAAGATACCGACCCGCCGAAACCGCCTTCGCAGACTTGATCGACTCGATACCGATCATTGTGTCGCGCTGTTCGTTACCCGACTTCATGGCAAGGCTCTTCTTGACATATGCGAGTACATCAAAAACTCCAGCCGGACCGAAATATGTCGTATCAGATTTTCTGAATAGACCGACCGAGGCAGAGAGATCTCCTACTTCACGATGAAGACCACGCCCTGCCTGATCAATTTCTTTGCGGATGGAACTCAGCGCAGAAATACCTGTCGAGGATTCCTTCTTTATCGACTGAACCATATCACGCGACGGGTTCGAAGCCGCAACCTCACGGATGATTCCGGCTTCATCCTGAACGCGCCCACGATGCTTCGAAAGCCGACTCGAAATGTCATCGAACTTTTTTTTGTGCGCATCCAGATGCCTGTCAAGATTCACGAGCATGTCATCAGAAAGTCCGGTCATAGACTGGGGATAAAGCTCGACCGACATGATCGCATCCAAAATATCGTTCTCGAGAGTAATCAGCGAATCGCTTTCGTCAAGAAGCGAAGTTTCGGTGGCAATACCCGACAAAGCAGAATCACACAAAGACCACAGTCCAGCTGTATCGCTTGACGCATGCGACACGGCAGTGCATATAAGTGCAGTCAGAAATGTCTTCGATAGAAGATTCACTTCGTTTCCTGCTTTCCGAGATTCTCGCGCTGCTGGCGGATCTTCTTCAAACGTTCCTGCTTGTCCTTGTCGGCCGCGGTCGAATCCTTCGGCGAAGTTTCTATCATTTCATCAATCTGCAAATGTTCTGCCTTGCTCGAATTCTTCTGCAACAGAAACTGTCTGCGCATCTCGGCACCGGTCTGACGAAAACGAAGCGGCAACGATGCCTGTGCAATAATCTTCCACTTCGGATACCACGGGTCGAAACCGTCGGTAACTCCACGTGCCTTTTCTGCCGGATATCCGCCCTGATTGATTTTCACGTTGTCTTCGGAGGTCATGGATGAACCGACGTTTTGTGAAAGCAAAATCGGCACTGCACCAAACAGCGTGATTCCATGTGGAAATCTCACACGACCACCGATTGTCACATACATCGGGTTCTCACCGAAGGCCACTTCCCAAGTTTTAGTATGCCCCCAGCCCCAGTCGTAAGAAAACTGTTTGGGCGCGATTCTCCGGTTGACAAATGCGTCAAGATCATACTCGACGAAAACATCGGCACCACTCGCCGACCACACAGCGCCGAGCCTTACCAAATACTGTGTGAAAGGCAGATATTGTTTCTCCATCGGAAAGCGCAGGCCGAGGTTCGCATCGAGCCTGATCGGAATATGACTGTTGATTGTGATGAGATCACTTTCGTAAAGCGCCATAAGCGTCATATTGCCGCCTTCGTGAATGAATCCTTCCGGCGAAAAGCCGGTGCCATTCATTCGATACCCACCAAGCGAAGCGAAGTCGTGCGTGAAGGATTGACGCCATCCGGCTTCAATTCCGAACTGGTGCAGATGCAAATCAGAATTATTGAAAAAGCTTCCTTTGAGATAACCTTCGACATATCCAAATTTTTTCCAGTAACTGATCGGCCGCGTGGAAATTCCCATCGAAACATGATCGACAATTCCCCAG
>CAIOZP010000533.1 GCA_903862805.1 uncultured Fibrobacterota bacterium | reverse complement strand
TCTGATCGCCTTCTATTTCCTTCCGGCTGTTTTCATTCCTTTGCTTTTTGATGCTTCTGCGATTCTCTTCGTCACTTTTGTTGTCGGGCTGGCGGTTTTTGTGCGTGTTTCTCTTCCCTCAATCAACAAACTTGCAAAGATTATTGAAGATAAGAATGACGGCGATCACCATACACTTTCGATCTCTTGCGAGTTGTCTGACGATGATTCTCCTCTTGTCAACGCGCTTAATGCCAGGACTTCAGACACCTTGTCGCGATATAAAAATTCCGCTGAAGCGGCACCGCCCAAAATTCTTCTTTTGTCAACGGTATTGTCTGCGGTAATTTTTGGCTTTTCATTGATGATGTGCGGAGGAGATTTTCTTCCGTGGATAGGCGATCCGCTTGCTCCATTCGAGGCATGTAAGGCAACGATATTGCCTGCAACGATCAGTGTTCCTGCAGGAACGATGGTCGATCTGTCGCTTTCACCGCATGGATTCCGCACACCGTCAGCTTCGGTTGACATATGTGACAGCGGTGAGTCTGCTGTTTCGTCGGTGAGACGAGCCGACAGTTCGGGCAAGTTTGTTTTCAGAACCAAAGCCTTGGCAAAGACCATTCAATACTGCTTTCATTTTGCCGGAAGAACCTTTGGACCTGATACGATACACGTGATCAATCCACCTGAGCTGACCGGCATTCGAGTCCATTTGGGCGCATCAAAGTCGGCACCGCTTCCGGAAGGTCAGGGTGATTTTTCGACACTCGCCGGAACAGCCGCAAAGATCAATATCACCGTATCAAATAATCTGAAATCGGCCCGGATGCTTCGCACTGTTGATGGCCGTTGTGATACGCTGCCGATGAAAGTGAACGGATCATCGGCGCAGATCGATGTTGCGGTTGCCCGAAGTTTTACCTATGGTTTTATGATGAGCGACACTTTCAATCAATCGCGTTTGTCAAGCAGACAATTTACCGCTGATGCGCGTCCCGACATGCCGCCGTCGATACGAATTACAAGCCCGGGGCAAAGCACAACTGTTCCGGATGATATGCGTCCGATCATCTCAATTTCGGCTTCGGATGACAATGCTCTTGGAGCCTTGAAGTTGGTTTATCACACATCAACAAACAATGATGGAACCCTTCCTGTCGCAGATTGTCAATTGCGCTGCGCAAATATCGATACATCCGTTTTGTGGAAGCTTAAGTCGCTTTCGCTTTATCCAGGAGACACTGTTTTCTATTTCGCATCTGTCAATGACTACCGAGGTCAGATATCGTGTTCCGATACATTTTTCTTTCGCGTACCTACATTTGCCGAGATAAACAATCGCGTGGCCAGCGGTACTGACAACGCTGGCAATTCACTCGCATCTGTCAAGAAGTTGCAGAAGCAGATGGAGTCTGAACAGAAAACGCTTTCGCGGAACATGAACAACTCGGCTTCCAATGCGATGTCGGAGTCGGACAGACGAATCGCAAATGATCTCAAGAAAAATATGGAAGCATCATCCGATTCGCTTCGTAGTGCCGTGAATGAATTGAACAAGGCGGTTGAGAAACTGCGCGGTTCCGACAACACGACAGAGATCACGAAGAAGATGGACGAGCTCCGTGACGCCATCGAGAAAATTTCGAAGCAGTATGGCGACAGTGTCCTGTTCCGTAAGTCGGAGATTGCTCCGCCGACGGTTGACGAAATGCGAGCCTCGGTGGAAAAGTTGAAAAACATTCTGCCTAACCTCAAGGAACAGCTCGATGCTGCGCTCCGTTCTATGGAGGCGCTTAAACGTGATCTTGCATTGTCGCAGCTTGCAAAGGCAGCCGAGGATCTTTCGATGGATCAGGCGCGACTTGCCTCCGGCGGGCTTGACAAAAAGGAAACGGCACAGCGCCAAGATGCGCTCAGCAAACGGGCCGCCGAGCTTTCCGATTCGGTCGATGCCGCTGTAAAACGCGATTCGCTTTTGTCGCCTTCGGATTTCCCATCTCTCTCTGAGGTTCGTAAGTCTTCTGCTTCTGCAAACAAGTCGCAGGAGAAAAGTGATATGGAGAAGGCTGCTTCAAGTCTGTCTCAACTATCGTCGGAGATTGCGAGCAAGACCCGGCAGCATCAAAGCGAACAGGCACGGCTTGACAAAAAGCGACTCCTTTCCGCCGCCGCCGATGCTCTTGATATTTCGCGATGGCACAGCTCGCTTGCCTCCGCTGCCTACAACGACGACGATCATCTTGCCGATAATGCAGCGGCTATTCAGGCTCAGCGCGATGCGCTTCGTTCGCTTAAATCGAAACTCGATTCGATAAAAGCTCTGCCGCCGGAGGCGATGATTGACATAATGTCATCGCTGTCGAAAGCAGATGATGCCTTGCAGTCCAGTGGTGATCGCGGTCGCCAGATGGGACAGGGCGGGATGCGCAATCCTGTGCCGATGCTCAATGGTCTTGCAGAAAATCTCATAGCATCGGCATCTGGCGGATCGTGTGACGGAAGCAGTGGCAGCGGAAGCGGATCATGCAACAGCCCCGGAGGAAGCGGTCAGTCGTTCGAACAGATCTCGGCCCAGCAG
>CAIOZP010000532.1 GCA_903862805.1 uncultured Fibrobacterota bacterium | reverse complement strand
TGCATGAAGGCGCAGTCGTAGCGGCGCGGTTTGCGTTTGCGAATGGACAGCGCCACTGCGGTTCGCGCGATTTGAGGATAATCTTCGATGAAAATATTTTTGCGCAGATTGACAGAATCGGAATCGGCGTTGTATTCGGCAACCACTGCAAAACCGCCTTCGTGAGCCATGAGAAGAACGCAGCGGCCCGCTCCGGCATTGACCGAAACCGTGCGCACCAGTTTCTCAAGAAGTTTTTCGAGGTCGGTTTCCTGAGTAAGTATTTGCGAAGTTTTAAGGATGGTGTCGAGATCCATTTCGGAAAGCATTGTGCGGCGCGATGAAACGCTTGTGTCGCCCGGCGATGGCGCGATCGTTGTGTCGGGACGCGAGGACGTTGTTCCGGTCGGTGACTTGCGCGACGAAACCGTCAGCAAATCGGCAAAGTCGCGGCGGATCTGTTGTTCGAATACCGTGCAATTCCACTGCCGTACAAAATGAAGCGCCATGTTCAGATACGATGCGGCCTCGCGAGACCTTCCGTTTTCGCGGAACATTAGCGCCGCACCACGTGCCGCGAAGGTGCAGATATTCCAGAACTGACCGCGCACCGCGAGCTCTATCGCCTTCTCGAAATGATCCCACGCGTCAAGAACATTTCCCGAAAGTCGGCAACGGTACGCTTCGATCAGTTCGACCTTGTGCTGGAAATTTTCGGGACAGTTTGCCGCAAGTTTGCGGAGTGCGCGCTGGTTCTTTGCAGTTATCGAAAGAAGTTTCTGCATGTCTTTTTTGGATGTGCCGGTGAATGCGTCGCAAAGAAACAGCGAATGAAGATATGGCAGATCGAAACGGAAAATGCTTTCGAGATCGCGGTTGCCGCGAAGTTTGTCGATGCATTCGGCCGCGAGTTGCCAGTTGCCGGAAAGATAATGGAACAGCGCAGTGATCGCCTCGCAGATCGGGGCCATTGCGCTGATCGAACTATTTCTAACAAGCGAGATAAGATCCGTTTCGCTGAGCGACGAGGTGTCGCTTGACACACCGAGAACGGCGGTTCCGGCCGGATTCCCTTCTGTCAATGATTTCGCAACAGCGCCGATGAAGACAAGAAGTCTTGCGATGTCGGGATTGCGGTAGCGGCGCACCTTGCCTTCGGCGATTTTGGCCTCTTCGCAGACACGGTCGAGCGGGCTTCCGGCGGCGATCATGTAGAGGAGCATTCCGCCCAATGAATACGAGGTGTATAGCGGATCACCATTCTCGTCGAGACCGCGAGCAGCAACAGCCAGCCTTTCTATGCATTTGTCAAGCGAATCTCCGAGCATGTCGGTGAAGAAGGCCGCGACAAACAAACCCTGATAGTAGTAAAGCCGGCGACCATTGGTGCTGAGCATCTCGACGCTCTGGCGGCCGAGCTTGTGCGCGAAACTGTAGCGGCCAAGATAAGTGTTGATCATTCCGTAGATGCCGTAAATTCCTGGCGAGTGTTCGGAATTTCCGTGGTCGAGGATGTAGTTGAAGGCGCGCAGAAAAAGTCCGGCGAAGTCTTTGCGGCCGAGCAGATAGAAGGCTGGTTGGGCACTTCGGAAAATTTCCATCACAGCGAGATGCGTTGGGTCATCGGTGCGTTCCATCGTCGTGAAATATTCGGGAAGTTTCCGGCCGAGCAGTCTTATCTGCGACCGTGCAAACATTGCGATGATCGACGGAATACCTGTCGAAAATTCCACGCCGAATCCGCCGAGTGCCTGCTTGACAAGCGGATAGATTTCTGCCGTTTTCCCACGGTTGGCGCAAAGCCTCCACTTGAGATCGGTGAAACGGCTGCGACGGAATGGGTCGTTGACATTTGCGAAAAGAAGGTCGAGCGCGTGGTCTGTCAGATCGAAACGCATTGCCTGATACGAAGACTCGGCAAGCTCGGCGTAGATGTCGGCGGCGGTTTCGTTTTCTGTCTGCCAGCAGTTTTCGGGAAGCACCGAGATGGCGTTGTTGCAGTAGTTGATTGCCGATCCGAATGCGTTGGATTCGCGGGCCATGACGGCGGCACGAAGATTCATGCGGCAGATGTCGGCGCGTTCTTCAGGAAGTGCTTCGGAAAGACCGAGGTTGAGGTGGTCGGCGAGATCGAAGATCGCTCGATTGGATGCACTACGCGAAATCCGGGTGCGCAGGGTTCGCGCAATGCGCATATGAATCGCGGCACGACCTGATTGCGGCAGACTGTTGTACGCGGCAAGGTGGATTTGGTCGTGCAGAAACCGGTAGTGCAGAAAATCCTGCGTCTCTTTCGGCCCTTGCCCTGGCTCGATGAATCCTTCACTGACAAGCAGAAGAAGATCGCTGCTAATATCGAGGATGTCGCGATCTTCGAGGGTGACAAGCGCATGGAGATCGAAGTTGTATCCGGCCGCGGCGGCATGGCCGAGAAGCGTGCGAAGTTGGGCAGGAAGGTTAGCCATGCGGCCAACGATCAATTCCGCCGTATCGCCAGATGTTCGCTGCGACTCGATTGCGTCGATGTCCCAGACCCAGGTCCACGATGCATCGTCGAAGCGAAGAAGTCCGGCACCGTTGATCGTCGAAAGAAACTGCATCAGAGCGTGGGGATTTCCGAATGTTTTGCGGTGACATGCCACGGCGAATTTTTCAATCGAAGGCGGCGGCGCATCGAGAATATCGGAGATCACGCGCCGTGTCGTCGGCAGGTCGTAATTGCCAAGCGCGACACAGGTCAACGGCAATCCGGCATCTTCGGCGAAGGAAAGAAAATCGTAAAGCAGCGGATACTCGCTCTGCGAAACCGGACGTCCTGAATAGGCGATCATTATAAAGCGACTGTCCTGATCATCGGCGAGCAGCTTGAGGAAATTCATCGTGGCATCGTCGGCGTTATGGAGATCGTCGAGCATCAGAAGCAACGGTTTCTCGCGGCTTGCAAACAACTGCGTAAAGCGCAGGAGCGCCGTGTTGAATCTGTGCCGGCTCGCCTCCGGATCGAGCTTGACGGGAGCTGCAAAATCTCCGGCCACCGGATGCAGTTCGTGGATCACCTCAGCCAGCACCGACACGTTCTCGCCGAGCTTTGACATCATCCGGTCACGGAAGCTCGCGAGATCCGCCGATGGCAAACGAAGAAGGTTGTCGATCGCATGGTTCAACGCAGGCATCAGTGCGCCGTATGGAATCGGCATCCGGTGCTGCTCGCATTTCCCCTGCAAAACGAGAAAGCCTTTCGCACGCGCCGCATCGGCTATCCGTTTTGCAAAAACTGTTTTGCCGGTGCCGGTTGATCCGCTGATGCCGAGTATCTCGGTCGATCCGTGACGTATCTGTTCGAGAAGTTTTGTCACGCTTGACATCTGCGAGTCGGTGACGTAATCGAAGTTGCGGAAGCTGAGCCTGTCGGAACGATCGCGAACGCCTATCGTGAACGGCTTGATC
>CAIOZP010000531.1 GCA_903862805.1 uncultured Fibrobacterota bacterium | reverse complement strand
TATACATTGTCGTGAGAATGCTGTCGCCAGATCCGGCGAATGATTCAAATTTTTCTGACGAAATAACCTGAACCCAGCTCATAGAGTATTCCGGCCCGTTAATGACGTTCTGCAATGTCGTCATTCCATCGGTGAGAACCTGAAGTCCGACATTGGTTGAAATGAGCCAGCTGGAACCGTCGGGAGCTGCCGACATGCTGAGTACCGGCCCTGTTCCGGAATAATGGATGCGGTTTGTTATCCCATCCTTCAAAGGTGTTCCGTCATGAGCAAAAGAAAAGAAATCGCCATTCCTGTCGGTCGTGAAAATGCGTCCGCCTTTTGAAACACAAAGCAGTGCCGGCCCGATTCCCCACGGATCGCCAACTTTCATATAATCCGGATCATTGGAACCAATGAAATATCTGACGGCTCCGATTCCATCGAGGCTGTCTGGTTCGCCGAGGCGCGGATCATAGCATACCAAGTCCCCTCTGGAAGCAAGTGCCGGCGTTCCGGTATTGTGTACCCCGAACCACAAATAGCCCGCCGAATCGAGCGCAATTGCATCGCATTTACCCCAAGGCGGCGTGGCATTGTCGGGTGTTTTATAGAAACACTCATTACCGAAAAGATTGTATCCGATATTCCAGTACATCCACGAATTGCTGGCGGTCACGAAATGCTTGATGCCACCACCGTTGTTCCCGAACCAGAGATTTCCGAGTTCGTCGCATGCAGCACCGTCGAATGTGTAGCCGTCTCCCATCATTCCGTATTCAGGAGTACCGCCGTTCGCTTCAGACCACATTGATCCGTAAAATCGGTCAACTCCCTGCCACCATGCCACGTGCTGAGCCAAACTGCTTTGATAATCAACTCGCGGCGTTGCCCAGAGTCTTCCCATTTTATCAACCACAAGACGCCGGACTGACTGAAATGTCAAACCGGGGATAACAAAATTTTCCATCCAACGGCCGTCAGCCCATGGTTTAAGAACTGTCGGATCAACGCCCTCTTCAGGCCAAAGGTAAAGATAGTTGTCAGTGGTTCCGACCCAGAAACGCCCGTTAGAAGCTGGACGCACGCATGTCGGTTTGGAGTACGTAAGGCCTACAAGCGTTGATCCTGATTTGGCAGAATCGACAAACTGCATGCTTTTAGTACCTTTGTTGAGAGTATCACTTCCAAATGAAACCACTCCATAAGGCGTGGCACAGGAAGGCTGCGACATCGGCACGACTTTTTTCGACTTTATAACAAAAGAAACCACTGAAGAATCACTTGAAACAGGCGCCCAAAGAGTTTGGTCTTCGAGCGCACCGGAAGAAAGGCGACTGCCACCAATATAAACTTTTGTCCAGCCGTCGTTTAATCCGGCATAAAGTGTATCGCGATAAATGGTCATAGTGTTGACCGAAATAGATTTAAGCCCAGTGAAGGAACTCACCAATGCAACAGGTTTGCAAGCATCTGCATCAAACACGCTGATACCGGAACTCCCGCCAACTAAAATAAACGATTTGTATGAAACAAGTGCCGTAATCGACCACTGCGGTAAAGCATTGAAGTAATCACGATGGATTTCAGTCGCGCCGGTATTTCTCCTTTTGACAAGCAGTCCGCTGTAAGATCCTACCCACAGGTTGTCGGATGAATCCAATGCCAAAGTGTTAAGGTAAATGTCAGGAAAAAGTTCCGGCGAAGATTCAACGGTAATTTTGTTGTGAATATTGTTGATCACGGCAAGTCCGCCTGTCGTGGCGGCAAATACGGTACCGTCTCTGTCCTGAACCACATCGGTGACATGCACCACCGACGAATAATCACGCATCGATATTCGCGATGGTTTCCCTGCGACAGGCGGCGCGCATACGCCGAGAGCGAGAACCAGAGCACCTATTGTCTGTGAAATAATCCCTGATTTGTGGGTCATTTGCCTTATCCGGATTTTTGTAACAGGATACTTACTTCATCAAAATACGGTATGCGCATGTCTTTGTTTACAGTGCTGAAAAGAAAAAGCCTCCGTCGAATTTCGGTAGTACCGCAACCCAACGGAGGCTATCTGGAGCTGAGGGGGATCGAACCCCTGACCTCAGCGTTGCGAACGCTGCGCTCTCCCAACTGAGCTACAACCCCTTGCACGGCTAATATACATCTGTATGGAAAGAGCGGACAAGACGCTGTGCGATTTCCATTCTGTCAACTACCACGTTATCCGGAAATCGCGTTCCTCCATCTCAAGAGAACGCGTGGAAACAAGCACTTCGTCAACACGGGCAAGCGGAGGCCCCATCCGGCACCACGCAACCATCCTGTCCACTTCATCGGCAAAACCTGCGATGGAAAGTTCAACATCTTCGTCGGAATTGCGTACCCAACCGCGCAGACCAAGCTCAAGCGCACGATCCTGCGCGCAGGCGCGAAAGCCCACGCCCTGAACCCGTCCGCTCACGCGAATATCAAGCATTTTGAATCCGGCAAGTTTGCCTTTATTTGCCATATCAGAAACACTTTCCGGTTTTTTTGCGCGGACAATCGCTACCGGTAGTGCAGTGATAGCAGATCTCGTTAGGCAGTGATCCGTCTGCGAAATATTTCCTTATGTTGTCAAGTGTCGTTTCGGCAATTCCATGCAAAGCCTCCGCCGTAAAAAACGCTTGGTGTGCTGTCACAAGTACATTCGAAAAGGTAAGTAGTCTGGCAAGAACATCATCTGTTAGTGGCTCACCGCTGTGATCGTCGAAGAAATAGTCCGCCTCTTCCTCATACACGTCAAGTCCTGCAGAACCGATATGCCCCGACTTCAAGCCGGTAATGAGGTCACGGGTGTTGATCAGTTTTCCACGGCCGGTGTTAATTATCATAACGCCGGTCTTCATTGAGCCAATGCTCTCTTCGTCAATCAGATACGTTGTCTCCGGAGTGAGTGGACAATGTAGCGAGATTACATCACTTTTCAAATACAATGTTTTCAAATCCACATATTCAAAGCCAAGTTTTGCCGAGGCCTCCGAGTTTGGAAATGCGTCGTATGCGAGAATCTTCATGCCAAAGCCGCGCAGTATTTCAATCACACACTGACCGATCTTTCCGGTGCCTATGATTCCGGCGGTTTTGCCGTACAGGTCGAAGCCAAGAAGACCGTCGAGTGCAAAGTTGCCGTCGCGAGTCCGAAAAAATGCTCGATGCGTCTTGCGATTCAGAGACAGGATCAGCGCCGCGGTATGTTCGGCCACCGCATGTGGTGAATATGCAGGAACCCTAACAACATGGATACTTCCGAAGGCCGCCCTGAGATCGAAATTATTGTACCCGGCGGCTCGCTGGGCAATGAGTTTAATGCCTTTATCGTGCAAAATGGAAATAGTTTCGGCATCAACAACATCATTGACAAACGTACAGACGACATCGCACCCAGCCGCAAGCGCAGCCGTATCGCGGCCGAGATGTGGTTTGAGGAAAACGACTTCAATATCTTCCGAACCGGCAAGTACATTTGTAAAGCTGTCAACATCGTAGCGGCGTGCATCGAAAAACGCGACTTTGATCTTGTTCATATTTTCCTGCCTTTCAAAAACAGTCTTCAAGGATGAAATAGAGTTTCCGGTGAACTTTTTTTTTGGTTCACCGGATTCCGTCTGACATCATCACTTACAATATAGAAAAGACGGTAGGATATATCATTGACCCAAATCAATGAATCGCAAGAAGAGAGTCTAAAGCCGTTGTGTAAGCGTCCTGTTTATTATAACCAACAATAAGATCAGCGACTTTACGGTTTCTGACGAATACGATCTGCGGAATAGCCGGTCCGCCGCCAAAAGCCGACTGAACCTGCGGAAGCTTGTCTGCATCGACGCGGTAAAACTTCACACGTCCTTTGTATAGGTAAGCAACATGCTCGATAACCGGAGTGAGCATCTTGCACGGCCCACACCATTCAGCATAGATCTTGAAGACCTGAATCGTGTCACCGGCATTTTCGAAAATTTTGTCCATCTGATCGAGTGTTTTGACCTCCGTAAGCTCGATACGCTCAACCACCGGCTTTTTTGAGATTTTGTTTGCGCTTGTATCGGCTGTTTTCTTTGCATCAGAGGCAAAGGTTGCAAATACGACACTGATTATGGCCAATAAAAACATCGCGATGCGGATTGAACGGTTCATTTTTCCCCGATTGAAAATTTCAACAACGAAAGTATTTCCTGCCGGTAAAAATTATCAAGGGCAAGATGGATTTGATAGACTACTGTGGCGTGTAAAAGCCCAATATTGCGCAGAAAAATTTTCTCTTGAAATCATGGTTGGACATTTTGAAATTTTCAGAGTAGAATATCGCCGCTTTGTCTGACAGTTCCGGACTTCCCGGGCTGAAAATGACGAGAGGGATAACTATGTTGAAAAGAATCATTCCAGCCGTGTCACTTGTTGTTGTTTCCTTATTTTCCAATTCACATGCAATAATATTCAGCGATTCTTTCAATGACGACTCTGTAACACAAAACGGCATGTGGACAACCTACAGCACAATGGGTTCTTCCATGTGGCCAGAGACAACAGGCTATCTTAAGCCCGTAACCTACGTCAGCTCTTATTCTAATGCAACCTGCAATGTATCGAATGCTCCAAATGGAATTCTGCGCGATACGCTTTCAATCGACACAACCAATAATTTCTCGATGGGTGCTTCAATGTCGGGGATTATCTTCCGATACCTTTCGACCAGTTCGTTCTGCTATTTACATTTCAGCCGCGGCGGCCCTGGGCACGACTCAATATATTACAGCACCGATGCCATCGTTCAATACGGTGGGCAAGTTGTTGCGGCTAATTTAAGCCTTCCGAATCCGTGTGAAATCAAAATTGAAATGATTGACTCCACTTACAAAATCTATCTGAATGGGACATTCCTTGATTCAATCGTTGACCACCAGCAACACATGAGCGGCAAATTCGGTTTCGGAGTTGCGGCGGGTTCTCCAATGAAC
>CAIOZP010000530.1 GCA_903862805.1 uncultured Fibrobacterota bacterium | reverse complement strand
CTTCTGGAAGACGCATGGTCGATACGATTCCACGAAGTGCGTCTTCACGGGTGGCTCCGGCGACATCACGCCAGATCCCGCCTTCCTTTATCGCATCTGTCAATCCGAAATCTGATTCGTCGCCGGAGCTACTCACAAAATTTGCCGACAGACTTATGCCACGCTCCGATGCCCATTCCATGATTTCTGTACGGTGGAACCAGTACTTTTCGCCAATGCGGGTGAAAGGGATCTCGTTGTGGTCTGCCCAACGGTAAACAGTGTTCTCTGAAACTGAAAGGATCGTGGCTACTTCGGATACTGAAAGGCGCATCTGGTTCTCTGAAATTTTCGTGTCAAAAATCTTTATGCAAAAAGCGGATGACATTTCTATCATCCGCCGGTTTACTTTTCTAAAGTCCGAACAAAGCCATCAATGTTTGTTGTGGATTTGTCAGAAGCTTTGTATTGCCTGAGAGGTAAGCCTTTCCGGAGGTTCCTCTTAGAAGAAGCCAATAAACCGTGCTGTCATTAGTCAAGATAACCGACTTGCTGGTATCTGGTAATGGAATAAGATGATTTATGAGGAAATTACTGATTCCTACTGAAAAAGAATCCGCTCGCGCAGCTGTTTCGCTCAATGTTCCTGGCCCCGCCAATTTGCTTGACAAAAGTCTAAAATTAATCGTCGCGGAAATATTCACGTTTTTATAAGTGTTGCTCTGGTAAACAATGCTATCAAGCGTTGTATCCATAAGTATGGTACTCGTCCAAATCATCGGATCAAAAGTGGAAAATTTAAGCGTATCGACACCGACCGGATAGATGAACAGCGAATCGTAATTTGCTTTTGTGAAATAAGACAACGACGAATCGACAGCGCCGTGAGTCGCAAGCGAATCGATCAGCACGCTATCGGCAATAGTTACAAGGTTTGGTGTTGTTATTCCCGAACTACCGCACGAGGCCGCAAATGCCGAAAGCATCGCCGCACAAAGACCAGCTGTCAAAATCAATTTCCGCATGTCAATCCTCCTGAAAAAAGAAGATCAGATCCACATATCAGATGTAATACGACTTGAGCGGCGGGAATCCATTGAACTCCACCGCGCTGTAGCTGCAAGTATAGGCACCGGTCGTCAGCCAATAGATTCTGTCGCCTATAGAAAGCGATAGCGGCAGATCGTACTGATGATTTTCATACATGATGTCCTGACTGTCGCAGGTCGGGCCGGCGATTATCACGCCTTCGACTTCTCCGCGTTTGTCGCAGTAGATCGGATATTTGATCGACTCGTCGAGCGTTTCGATAAGCCCCGAGAACTTGCCCACGTCAACATAAACCCAGCGTGTCAGCGAGGTTCTGGACTTTCTCGAAATAAGCACGACCTCCGAAACGAGCACACCGGAATTTGCTACAAGCGAGCGGCCGGGTTCAATGAATATTTCAGGGAGATGTTCGCCGAAGTCTTCCTTGAGATAGCGGGTGATTTCCTCGGCGTAGATTTCCTGTTCGTTTGTTTTGGTAATGTAATGCGCCGGAAGACCGCCGCCCATGTTCACCATATTCAGCTTGATGTCGGTCTCGTTGTGGATCCAGTCGAATATGTATTTTACCTTGGAAATAGCCGCGTCCCATGCGGAGATGTCGCGCTGCTGGCTTCCAACGTGGAAGCTGATTCCGTAGGGTACGAGTCCGAGTTTTTGTGCAAGCTGAATAAGGTCGGTGGCCATATCGGGCTGACATCCGAACTTGCGGGAAAGCGGCCAGTCGGCGGTTTCGGCACCTTCGGTAAGTATGCGGAAGAAAACCTTCGACTCCGGTGCGGCCTTGGCAATGTTGCGAAGATCGGCTTCGGAGTCGGTGGCGAAAAGCCTCACACCGCGGTTGTATGCCTCGCGGATATGAGCGGCCTTTTTTATTGTATTGCCGTAGCTGACGCGGTCGGGCGAAACGCCGAGCGACAGAACTTTGTCGAGCTCGTAAATCGAAGCGATGTCGAAGCAGCTTCCGAGTTCATTAAGTAAGGAAATGATATGCGCATCGGGGTTCGCCTTTACCGCATAGTAGATGTTGGCGAACGGGAAGTTCTTCATCAGCTCCATGTAGTTCCGGCGGATAATCGTGGTGTCAACCACAAGAAACGGCGTTTCCTTGGTTTCCGCTACGAAACGGAACTTCTCCCACTGCTCATCCGTGTAATAGGCAGGGCGGTCGCAGATGCTCGGCATGTTCCCTTCCTTTTGCGCAATGCGCGGCTGTTAAGAGCGGTAAATATATGTTGGGCTGGAAAAATATCGGACGTTTTTTTTGTGGATTTTTGGTGAGGAAAAATGATCGGAATTATTCCTATATCGACACCGGTCTGATGAGTCTGAGTTATGCGAATAGCAAAATGAAAATGTCGATTTATCTGGAGTGGCGAGTTGAAATTTTCATCGGATTTTCATGGGAGCGGTTTCCGGAATCACACGGTCACTGCTGTGCTCCGCCCTTTTGTTCCTTATTTTAAATACATTTTTTTGTCTCAACTAATATAGGCATGTAGGGCCATTTTTAAGTGGCAGCTCTCCAGCATTGTCCGTATGCACCG
>CAIOZP010000529.1 GCA_903862805.1 uncultured Fibrobacterota bacterium | reverse complement strand
TGCTTGACTCAGCGGGAATCAGGCCCGATCTGATCGTAGCAACGAGTATGGGCGCGATCATCGGGTCGCTTTATTCATGTGGATATACGGCGATAGAAATCGACTCGCTGGCCCGCACGATCGATTGGAATGCCGCGTTGGCGAATACCGCACACCGTCGTGAACAGTTGGTCAGCCAGAAGTTCGAGCCCCAGATGCCGCTGCTTGAAATCCGCTTCGGACACGGATTGAAGCCGATTCTTCCCAACGCTATTTCGACCGGCCAGTATCTGTATCAGGTCGTCTCGCCACTGACTGTCGGAGCCCTTACACGCGCCGGAGGGAATTTCGACAGCCTCATGATTCCGATCCATATTATCGCGACCGACATACTTACCGGACGCTGCATTGACATACGCGACGGCAGCCTTGCCGATGCAGTCAGGGCTTCGTCGTCAATACCGCTGGCCTATTCCCCGATTCCATCCGGCAAGATGCTTCTTGTTGATGGCGGGCTGACTGCAAACATTCCTGTTGAACCGGCCAAATCATTCGACAGTTCCTTCGTGATCGCAGTGGATGCGACATCTCCGCTGTGGGGAAAAGATGATCTTGAAAATCCCGCACATCTGATGGATCAGGTCATTGGCATGGGCATTGGTCGGCAGAAGCAGAAGCAGAGGCAGATGGCCGACATTTTGATCAGGCCAGAACTTCCCGACATGCGCAACACGGACTTCGCCGCTATCGACACCTTGATCGAAGCCGGACGCTATGCGGCACGGGCGGCTCTTCCGCGGATCATGGCGATAATGGCGAAACGCCTCTACAGCTCCGATACCGCAAGCCACGTATTTCGCAAAGTGACACTCACCGACCCGACCATTCCCGCCAATCTTGCCGATACGCTCGACAAAAAACTTGCCGGACTCGATTCTCGCACTGCCCGTTTCGAAACTGCGACTATCCTCCGCAAAGCCGGATACGAACCGTTCTCGATCCGCTCCAACGATTCAGGGATAATCACCGTTGGAAAATGCCACGTCGAAATGGTCTTGACAGAAGGGAATCAGGTCACGAAGTCATCACATATTCGTGGTGCTGCAAACATCCTCAAGCGTGACCGCTTCAACAAGGATCTTGTTGCCAATGCAACGAAATCGACCTTTGCCACCGGACTGTTCAAGACTGTCGATGTCACCGCCGATACTGCCGGAACGGTCACGCTTGACGTACGCGAAAAAGAATATTCCAGGGCATCGTTTGGTTTACGGTTCGACGAGTACAACGGCATCGAAGGCTATATAGAGCCAGCATATGAAAACATTTTCGGCACCGGAGCTTCGATGGCTCTTCACCTGCAATACGGACAAATGCGGCAGAAATACACACTCCAGATTGCCGAAAGCAAGCCGTGGAATCTGTGGTGGGCCAACAGTGCCGGCATACAGGGATATATCGCAAGCGAAGCGCTGAAAAAGCTGACCGCACTTCCGGCCGACACCACCGACACACTCAAAGCGAATACCACCAATTACGACTACGAAGAAATGGTCCTAAGGAAAAGAGGTTTCTTCGCATCAAGTGGAATTCTTCTGGGGCATGTGATGATGCTCGATGTCGGCGGCCGCATCGAATGGTTCTCCGAAACTCAGACCGTAAACAGCGCAATTCCCGATCCGGTAGAAGGCGCCTTCCACAACGGAATGAAATCTGCGATGTTGCGACTCACGATAGACAACCTTGACCGCTGGCCTTTCCCCACCCGCGGCCAGAGGCATTACCTGCTTGTCGGCGCAGGAAAAGCTCTGAACAGTTCCGAAGATTTCTTTTACATGCACATTAATCTCGAAGGCTGGCAGAGCATCGGAAAGAAGAATTCCTTCTCACTCCGTGCCGGTGCCGCAATAGCCAACAAACACCTGCCACCTGTGGCACAGCTCTATGTTGGCGGACACCCGCCCGACGATCGTTTCTCCGAGCTGAGCATTTATACAAGGGCGCCGTTCTCCGGCCTTCAGCCGAATGCGATTCCGTGCGATGCAGGCTTCATGGTCAGAGGACGCTATCGGCTGAATCCTGTGAAGAACGTATTCCTTTCAGCGATAGTTGACTGGGGTTATGCCTGGCAGCGCAACTCAAATGATGTCGGCTTCATGGTCAGCAGTTCCGAGCTGAAAAGCTTCGCCGAAAATGCTCTGATCGGCATCGGCGCAGACCTCTCTTTCAAGACGATTGTAGGGCCGATCAATGCCGGCTGGGGCAGACTTGTCGGCGGGAATTTTTCGAGCTATGGAATTTCAAATCCTAAAAACGTGTTTTATCTGTCGGCCGGATATGATTTTTAGCAAGATATGATCTTCAGCAAAGTAAAAAAGAAAGCGAAGTCCTTGCGACTAAGCATTGCCGCAAAGGTTTTTTTCGGTTTTATTGCTGTCATCATACTCAACTTTGCATTCCTTATTGTTGTCGCAAAACTGTCGTCGCTTTCTGTCACCGCCGGAATACTAAAGAAGCAAAGCGAAACCAGAAATATCTTCGTTGAAGTTGCGAGCATCAACACAACCCGCGAACGTGCCAGGATCATTTTCTTCAACCTCAACCGGAGCGACGCTTCCGCAAATTTCGACGAGGCATCTGCGCAGATCAGACACAACCTCGACTCGGTATCCAACCTGCTCGACTCGGTGATAAAACTCGATTCGCTTCACAACGCCCCCGACTCCGCGTTGACATTCGGACACAGGATGACCGCGGTTTTGCACGATTCGATAGTCGCGAGTAATGAGCGTTATGTAAAAGCATTTTCGGCGCTGACATTGAAGAGACTCGCAGGCGACAAAACAACAGACGGGCAGCTTGACTCCGCGATGGATCGATCGATCCATAGTTTCAATAAAGGCATCTCGGCTATTGATTCTGCCATCGACATGCAAAACATGAACTACACGCGCCTGATTGATCAGCGGACACAAAGTGCCTCACGACTTGCGATTGCGGTGGTGCTCGGTGTTACTATTTTCTCACTGGTCTTCGGATTCTTTTTCTCGCGGGCCATGAGCCGTTCCCTGCGCAGACTGAAAGATTCGACCGCTGCGATAGGCCACGGAGATTTCACCTTTGATCCTTCCGGATACCCCAGCGATGAAATTGGCGATCTCGCCAATGCCTTCTCCCAAATGTCCGACGATTTGCGGCAAACTCAAGACGAACTTATCCGTAAGCGCCGACTCGCCGCCATCGGTGAGATTGTCGCATCTGTCAATCACGAGATAAATAATCCGTTGATGATAATCTCCGGCAATGCACAGTTCCTTGAGATCATGCTTGAAAAGGGCGACCTTACCGATGCACACCTGCGAGTCCAGACAATAATCGAGGAAACAGATCGCATCTCCACAGTAACCCGCAAACTTCGCGAGCTCCGTAACC
>CAIOZP010000528.1 GCA_903862805.1 uncultured Fibrobacterota bacterium | reverse complement strand
GCTTACATTGCCGGAATTCAGCCCGATGCATTGATTATGCAGCGTCAGCTCAAGCGCAATCTCGCGCTCGCGGCGAGCAGGAAAATATCACTGATTGCCGATGCTCTTGCTGGATGCGGAATAGAAACCACCATATATTCCGAAGCATATCCGGCGGAGCGAAGTGGCCGGTATTATCCGTCATTAAAAACCAAAGTAGGGAAATCTCAAACTCCATGTTTTTGTGCTGCCGGTTTCGACAGGCGGTTTTTGGCGCTTCCTGTCGGGATTTTTTCGCTAATAAAAAATGTTCTGCATGATCATTCAAGGAACAGGTTCGATGTAGTCATCGTTTATAATTTCAGCTTTGTTCAAGCTCTTTATATCTTCATGGCAATTTATTTGATGAAGTGCAGAGTTTTTATAGAGTATGAAGACGACTCGACTGTAAGCCGTGATGGACGGAAACGATTTACCAATTATCTGTCGGCTTGGGGAGTGGCTCTTTTGCGGAGAAAGATTTCCGGCTGCTTTGCCGTTTCGGAGCATCTTCTGAAACAGGTCGGTGCGCCGAAAGGATTTCTTCTGCCGGGTGTGGTGGAATCCGTTAAAGAAAAGATCCGCAGTGACTTTACGAAACGTGAAAAGTCTTTTATCTATGCCGGATCGCTTCATCCCGACAAAGGAATCGACCGTCTTATCTGCGCATGGTCGGCATGGAAAAATCGTGGTGATTGGCAACTGCACATAACCGGAAACGGGCCGCTGGCAGAGTCGGTAAAGGCCGCAGCACTTGCAGATGCTTCGATTCATTATCACGGCACACTTGATCGTGATGCGTTGGAAAAACTTTTGGATACATGCCGAATAGGACTCAACCCGCATCGGATTTCGCAGACGGCCGGCAATATCATTCCGTTCAAACTGGTCGAATACATTTATCGCGGAACACCTGTGCTATCGACTCCGATTGAAGGGCTCGATCCTGAGTTGAAACCGGCTTTGATAGTAACGCGTAACGATTCCGTCGAAGCCATTGCAGAAGGATTTAGATTCGCAGCAGATCAAGCGCAAATTGATCTTGATCCGATCATCAATCACATAGAAGCATCTTATTCCACAGCCAGTCTTCCAATGAGTCTAAAGAACTTTGTTAGATTGGGCGATGAACTGAAATGAAAAGCGAATCTGAAAACAGAATTTATGTTTATCCTGAACTCGGCCTGTTCGACTTCCGCTACTTTCGTGTGGCTGGTCCCGGGCTTGGAAATATTCTGCTGACGTGGGCTCGTGCTTTGATTAAATCACGCACCGAAGGTTGGCCGCTTGTAGCACCGGCGTGGTTGAACATCAAGCCAGGTGCGCTGTTTCGACGTGAGAATGATCCGCGTTCTTATCATGATCTCTTCGATAATTCTGCCGCCGGATACATCACCGGATTGACACGCGCGAAAATTCTTTTTACCGGAAATTTCGTTGACGAAAGATTGTCAGATTTGCACGGTGCCAGACGTTTCACAGTAGTAAGTTTCAAAGGAATTGACGGATTGTTTTCGCCATTGATACCACATAGAAAAATGATTGTCGATGAGTTATTTAGAATCACACGGGCAAATCATCTTCCTGCCAAATCAACAGAACATTTTATCGGCCTCCACATTAGATGCGGAGATTTTGCTATAGCATCATCTGTCGATCTTACAAACGGTGCGGCCAACAAGCGTGTTCCAGTCGAATGGTTCGCAGAAAAAGCTCTTGCTGTGAGAAATGCAATCGGGGCTGTTCCGATAAAAATATTTTCAGATGGAAATGCCGATGAGCTAAGGTCAGTCCTGAAAATTGATGGAGCGGAATTAGTCAAAGGAACTTCGGCGCTTCAGGAAATGCTGATGCTTGCGCAGAGCAGTGTGCTTATCGGATCGGGATCAACATTTTCGCTATGGGCAGCATTCATCGGTGCGATGCCGTCGATCTGGTACCCGAAACAATGTCACGCCGATTTCTCGCAGATGCAAGGTTTTTCTGGCGCTTGGGAAAGCGGGCCAGACGCGACCTTGAGTGCAGAGGTTGTTTCATCAATCAAACAAAAGGTCAGTAAATGACGCCGCAAAAGTATGCATACATCGATCTTATGCGGGCATGTGCGATTCTTCTCGTTTTGATGGTTCACGTTGCTCAACTCGCAGGGCCGCAGTCTTCAATTCCGTTGCATGTTTTTGCATTCGGTCAGATGGGTGTTCAACTTTTTTATGTCGCCAGCGCTCTTACTCTTTGTCTGTCTATGTCTGCCCGTAAAAATGATTCGCATTATGTCAAGTCGTTCTATGTACGACGGCTGTTTCGCATCGCTCCGCTTTACTATCTGGGAATTGCGACCTACGGAGTGACT
>CAIOZP010000527.1 GCA_903862805.1 uncultured Fibrobacterota bacterium | reverse complement strand
GTATTGATGTATTGTCTGCAACTGAAACCGGCGAATCTGCGATTTCATAAATGAGACTTGGTTTAAGCAAAATTCTTCTGCTGATTACTGCCATAGTTTTTACTTCGTCAGCGATCTGCCTCGACGACATCCGTACCGGTTCGTTTGATCTGCTCCATCCAGATGTCGAAAAGAATCTCGCATCAAGCGACAGCGCGTTCAACCGAATTCCTGACATCGACAGTTTGACACAACAGGAAAGAGCCGAGCTTGGATCATCATACGAAAACAGTCTCGCTCTTATTGACAAATGCGAGCCGAGGCCGTTGGTTCTCGCCGATGAACTTGCAAAAGGATTGGCACTTTTGAGGCTTGCCGAACTTGGCAAACACGGTGCATTGACAGATGCGACATCGTTCCTTTCGGAAGCCGTGAACGATTATCCGCACTGCCGGATTTTTGCATGGATGAATGCACGGGCTAAAGCCTGCGGCGGAGACATCTTCGGTGCAATTTCCATTTACGACAGTCTTCAGTCCGATGGCTTCGGTGACAGTTCCTTTTTCGCAGATTACTCCGGAAGCGTATTCGCCGTCCTCGTTCCACAGCGTGACGGCGGGGCTGCCGAAAATTTCTTCGTACGTGGCGGAAATATTTCCGACAGCATTGGCAAGGTTCTGCACAGTTGGAATTCGGGAAGCCGGACACTTGGAAAGAAACGCCTGCCACCGGCGTTCAGCTTTACAAATGCGATTCCGATCCGGACCATACACCTCGGAACAAAATGTGATACCAGACACCGCAAACTCCCCGACTCATCATTCGTCGTTGGAGGTGCGGCATTCACGACATCACATTGCACACTCGGCCCGCGATCGGACACGCTTTCGTGCAAGTTGTTTATCGACCTTGACGCATCGTGCGAAGCCTTGCCAGGCTACATCTATCACAAGATCGATTGGTGTTATGACTCAGTAGAAACACACCGTGATGTGAAAAAATTTGGCGGAACTTCGCTTCGCTGTTTCAACACGCCGTTTTACGGCACTCGCGGCCGCTTCAGTGCACTTGCGTCGTTCGATCTTCCGGCACGAATGAAACCCGGCCGCAAAGATGTCCGGCCAGTCAGATACACCCTCGTCGTTCAGTCATCCATGGAACAGCGACTTCTTGTCGAGAAATATTTCAACGCGATATTGAAAGCTTTTCTCTGACCTGATGCTTGACAGAAGACACATACACGGCGCAGTGATTCAATCTGCCGTAAATCCAAATGAATGTTCCCTGCCGACATCTATTGAATTATCTTCCAAACAAATATCATGAAAATCATTTTGCCTATAATCTTCGTTCTTGCTGCAAGCCTTGCGGCGCAGACACAACGTCCGGCGAAGCTGACCGTTTCGTCATGGCCGCCGGGTGCAATGGTGATCATCGACAGCACACCTACCGGTTACGTCACTCCGGCGTCTTTCGACAGTCTGCCTGCGGGACACCACAGTGTTGCGCTGCGCCTTCGTGACTATCGCTTCGAAAGCCACCCGGTGGAACTTTCGGCCGGAACCCGCTCGGAACTTTCCTTCAGGCTGATTGCGATCACCGAACCGCAGCAGATCAGCGGTAGCCGACTGATCGGCGCCCTGATCCTTCCGGCAACACCACTTGATTCGGCGTACACAGTTGACGACGAACCAACCTGGCCGGGCGTGGTTGTGCTCGAACCAGGTTCGCATCGTGTCAAGTGGTCGGGAGGGCTGCGATATTATCCTCTCGACACATCGCTCGAAATCCCCGAAGGGAAAAGTTCTGCGCTCCAGTACCAGCCGAAGGAACGCTACGGCCGCCTTATCGTGACCTGTGATCCCGCCGATGCGCTTCTCTTGCTTGACAAAACGACAGTCGATCAGCC
>CAIOZP010000526.1 GCA_903862805.1 uncultured Fibrobacterota bacterium | reverse complement strand
GATCGTCGTCTCGTAGCCCTTGTCGTGGCAGGCTTTGATCATGTCGAGCGCTGTCGGGATCTGGTGTATGTATGTCGCGATGCGGATCATGTCTATCACGCTGTCTTTTTTGTCGAGGATGTCGGTGTGGTAGTCGGTGCGCTCGGCATCGGCCATTGCGGTCAGCTTGAGCGTCGAAGGATTCTCGCCAACGATGCGGCGGATATCGTCTTCGGTGCAGAATTTCCAAGCGCCGAATTCACCCGGCGCATACAGACGCTGCGCGCCCTTGTAACCGAGTTCCATATAGTCAACGCCAGCGTCAACACAGGCTTTGTAAATCGCCGATACGAAAACATCATCGAACTTGCAGTTGTTGATAAGCCCGCCGTCGCGGATCGTGCAGTCGAGCACTTTTACGTCGGGGCGATATGTGAGCCACGATCCCTTTTTATCGGCCCAGCTCTGTTCGGGTTTCTTTGTAGTCAAAAGTATCTCCTTAATTTTTTCCTGATCAATGCGCTGGCACTGTCGTCAGCGGTCGCGAAATATAAAAGATCGGTAGGCGGTAAGACAAAGAAGAGGACGCTACAACCAAAATTGTGTGGTTTCTGAAATATGACGGATGAAGTCCAACCGGTTCCAAAACGATTTTCGGGTTGCACATTTATGGCAATAGTCAGTTGTTCTGATATTTCCAAAGCAGTTGTTACTTTTGTCGCGAAGCTTCCAACACCTTCCGCAATATCTCTTGCGAAAAACCAAAGTTTCATGACATGTAAAAAAAAGAAGCGGATACCTGTGCAAAGGCATAGATTAGGTTGACGATACTGAATGCCTGAAATCTGGAGGAACTATGAGCCTGCTGCAAAAGTTTTCTCCCCCCAATTTCCGTTTGATTCTGTCCGTGCTTGGTTTGTTGTCTGTTTCGGAGGTTATGGCGGATACAATTTCCGGGCCGCCACCGAGACAGAATATTCTCTTGTTGAAGGGCGATGAGGCCATCGGTCTTCTTGAAGATGCGCTTAACGCGAATCATAATGTCACCGAAGTCTCTTCACTTCCTGCAGATCTGAGTCCTTACACTCAGGTGTGGGATGCGCGGTTCAGTCAGTCACAAGATTGGGGAACCGCCAAAGATTATCTCAATGCAACAGAAACTGCAGAACTGCAGCAATTCATGCGCGACAGCGGAACGGTTTTTCTGATGGGCGAAAATGAAGGGTTTTCGGGAAGGAATTATCCGACACTTGCATTCATTAATTCCGTTGTCAAATCGGGGCCGTTTGCAGCAAGCAAAGTAAGTGTGCTTGATAACGGAGGATCATCTGCAAATGCTGTGCTAACAAATCCGGCAGCTGTTAACGCAGAAAATTTCGGAACTGATTTCAATGATCTTAATGCGAATGGAAATATTTGGACGGAGTTTCCTGGCGGCGTTAGACTCTCGGAACTTGCGGGTGGAGAGGCCGTTTACGTTTCAAGCAACAAAATGGACGCAGACGCATGGAAAACAACATATTCATGGCCAGATTCTGAATACGGTGCAATCGGCATCGCCTTTACAAGCGCTAAACTCAAACCAGAATATTACAGTAGTAAGCTATTTGTCTTCTTTGACTGGCAGGATACCGGAGCTCCGTGATCTCCGCAAACAAACACCTTGATGTAAGAAAACATCGCCGATTTCCTTTCGGTCTCCGGCAGAAACGTTACCGCTCCTTCTCTCGATTCTGCAGTGGCAATCGACACCACCGGCGACGGTAGTGCCGACATTATCCGCGTCTATCTCACTCCAATTACCGGCGGCGATGCGCTGAGTCAATACACAAATTTGCAATACAGTTGGCCTACTCAAGCCTCGCTACTCACTCCGTCTGCTACAACGGTTCAGCCTTACGGTTTGCGCATTGCCGATCCCGGCGTGCTCAATGCCGGAGCCGGACTGGGCATTGTGAAATTTGATTTCCCGAGCCGCACCGGTTACAACGGCAATGTGCTTGACCGAGTTGGTTCGGCACTTGTCTCGGCACGTGTCGCAGTCGGCACCGATTCGCTTTATCTGAGCTTCACGGAAGAACCGGCCGCCGGACTTTCTGCCGGACAATATTTCAATGTGTACAAGCCTACCGCATGGACAAAAACGCAGGTGAGCATTCTGACATCTGCCAGAATATCCGCGACAGACTGGGTGTTCACGACCACTCCCGGTGCCG
>CAIOZP010000525.1 GCA_903862805.1 uncultured Fibrobacterota bacterium | reverse complement strand
GAGCAGAGAGGAAGGCCTTCGTAATTTCATCGGATGGAAAGACCGATGTGGTTACGCCAGTTTCGGCACCCATGTTGGTAATGGTTGCACGTTCGGGCACCGACAGTGTCTTCAATCCTTCGCCGGAGTATTCGATTATGCAGCCGACATTCCCTTTGGTCGAAAGATGCTCAAGCACTTTCAGGATGACATCTTTAGCGCTCACCCAAGGCCTGAGTTTTCCAGTAAGCTCGACACGGATCACTTTCGGCCATGTCATATAAAACGGTCCGCCACCCATTGCAACAGCGACGTCAAGTCCGCCTGCACCAATAGCGATCTGACCTACTCCGCCGCCTGTGGGTGTATGCGAATCGGAACCAAGAAGCGTCTTGCCCGGCAACCCGAATCTTTCGAGATGAACCTGATGACAAATACCATTGCCTGGGCGCGAGAAACGCACGCCGTATTTTGCGGCCACAGTTTCGAGGTACTTGTGGTCGTCGGCATTTTCGTATCCGTCCTGAATTGTATTGTGATCGACATAGGAAACAGACAACTCAGTCTTGACAGACGGGAATCCCATCGCCTCGAACTGAAGATATGCCATAGTTCCTGTGGCATCCTGAGTCAATGTCTGGTCAATGCGGATTCCGACTTCAGAACCTGCAAGCGGTGAACCGCTTATGATGTGCTCGCCAAGTATCTTCTCGACAATATTCTTTCCCATTGGAAACTCCTTAGTTCTCAAAAGTTGCGCGTCAAAATACAAATTCGCAAGGATTGACGGAGAAGAAAATGCATTGCAAAACTCCATCCTGAACACACATAAAATTTCTTAGTAACATCGCTCCGTTGATTCACGTCATATTTTCAGCAAACATGGAAGATCTTGACGACATAACAATCAAAAAAGCGGCTCGCGGCGACAGTGTTGCGTTTCGCAAGTACTACGATCACTATGCTCCGTTTGTATGGCGCGTGGCGTATCGAACGGTAAACGGTGACGCAGATGCGGCGGCACGAATAACTCAAGACACGTTTATCAAGGTTCACGGGCATCTGTCAGGATTTCGCGGCGACTCGAAAATGACTACTTGGCTTTACGGAATAGCTTGGCGTGCCTCTATTGACGAGCTGCGAAAACTGAAGGTCGTCAAAAACAGAAACGTAACGTTGACACCGGATATTCCTGGTGCACACAGATCGGATAACTGCCTTGCCGAGCGAGCGGTCGAGAGGATCCTTTCGACTTTGACGCCGGAGGAACGCTTTCTGCTGACAGCCCGTGAAATAGATGATCTTTCGTTCGAGGAAATTTCTATAATGACCGGTCGGACAGAAGGCTCGCTGCGAACAGCGCTGTCTCGTCTGAAAGACAGACTCAGAGAGGAGTTCAGAAATGAAGCCGCTTGACAAAAAAGAACTCATTGCGCAACTTGCTTCAGTGCCGAAGCTTCCAGATGGCATCTACGATTCAGTGATGAGAAGCACATATGCGCTTGCGTTACGGCGTCGTATTTCAGTGGCTGCCGCGGCGGTGATTTTTTGCGCTGCCGGCATGGGTGTTTTTTCGATACATTCGCAGCTGCATTCTTCCGAAATTCAAACAGCCGAATATCATGCCGTCGGTGACAGACTTTCAAGCGCCGGAAGTCTTTTCTCCGAAGACGAATCCGATGACGAAGAATTCATGACAATCGCTTACGATTCATATAACCAGTAACTTTTTTTAAGGAGGATATAATGAGATTACGAACATTCATGACATCGGTGGCAGCTTTCGGAGCGGTTATCGTTCTGTCGATCCCATCGCCAATATCTGCCGCAGGTTCAAAGGGCATCGGCGATACATGTTGCGGCGGAAAAAAATGTGACATGAACCGCGATCGCGATGGCGACAAGAACGGTGAAAAAATGATGGACAAGCTCGGACTGTCTCAAGAGCAAAAAAAGGCAGTGGATGATCTGCGCAAGAATCGCCCTGACCCCAAGGCAAGCTTCGAAAAAATGAAAGACATCCGCAACAAACTCGCTGATGAGCTCAAGAAAGACAATCCCGACAATGCGATACTTGCTTCGCTGAATACACAACTCGGTGATCTCGCAAAAGAAGGTGCTCAACATCGCATCGATTTTCTGCTGGCGGTAAAGAAGATCATGACAAAGGATCAGTTCGCGAAATTCATCGACATGGAAAAAAATCGCCGTGACCACGGACCGAAAGGTG
>CAIOZP010000524.1 GCA_903862805.1 uncultured Fibrobacterota bacterium | reverse complement strand
TATAATGCGTCCCGTCTTTTGACCAGATATACGCAACAACGCCTTCGTTGTCGTGCGCCTTCGCAGTAATTCCAATAGTGTCTTTTATGTTGACCGTCGAATCCGGCATTATAACCACCACCGGCGGATTCAGATGTACCGTCACAATACAGGTATCTGGTGCAGAAATCAAACCATGATTGTCAACCGACTTCACGGCGACATTAAAAACTCCGCTTT
Organism: uncultured Fibrobacterota bacterium; assembly: GCA_903862805.1. Classification (GTDB taxonomy): domain Bacteria; phylum Fibrobacterota; class Chitinivibrionia; order Chitinivibrionales; family CAIOZP01; genus CAIOZP01. Next base: position 10,723 of record CAIOZP010000524.1, on the reverse strand, counting down.
TGTTCCATACAAATCTGCAATAACTTTTTATAGTTGTATCGGAAAAATCTGAGCCGTCAAATGCCCATAGATACTTTTCAATCGTGCCGTTATCATGCGCCGATGCACAAAGGTACGTGGTGTCATTTATCGAGACAGACAAAGAATCGGCTATCTCGACGAATGGAGGATTCTTCCTGATTTTTACGGTGCACGTATCCGGTTCGGACATCTGGTTTTTGTTATTCACCGCTACGACAATAACAGCTTTTAAGCCCGTATCACTCCAGACCGTTTCATAGCTGTTACACTCCGTTGTTTCTGGAATGACCACGCCTTCCCTATACCAAAGATACTTGCGGATAGAAGCGGAATCAGACGAGACCGCATAAAACGTCACCGAGTCGTATATACTTCCCAAAGAGTCAGAAAACACAGCAACCGATGGCGGAATGTCAGGGTTTACCGGTGACTTGTTGCAGTTGTATAAAACCGAAAAAGCCGCTACGACAAGTCCAAAGGCTATTATTTTCGTTTGCTTCACGGATACTTCCTGTCTGTAATTTATTTGAAGTGCTTTATTGCTAATAGATCCAATTGCTACGTTGCTTAAGATAAACAATTGTCGTTCGTTTTGTCCAGAAAAGACGTCAACGGAACCTCGGCACGGATTTCAGCATTTTTTTGCCATTGATGATTTGCACCAAGGTTTCAACGCTGTTTTGCAAAACCACTTTCAGCAAAAGCAAAAACAGATTTTGAAATGCGTGAACCACTTGGCACAGTGTGTATTTAGAGAAAAGGCAAAGCAACACCGCTCGCCGGCACTGATTTTGCAAAGTAGGTTTCTATAAATATGGATGCCGGACAATTGCGTTCCGGCATCCATTTCTTTCAATTCATAATTCCATCAAAAAGACTCAACGATCCATCTTTACAAGGCAATTTGCCTCTCTGCGGATCAACGTCGATACAAAATCAGGGAACCTTGACTCTTTGCGAGGCAACGTTGCCTCCCGCAGAGGCAAATTTCTGTTCCGGACCAATCCGTTCCAAAGCATATTGAAAAAGGGAGACAGAACAAAAGTCCATCTCCCTCAACATCCAAAACGATTTTCATCGAACAACGGATTCACGCCGCTGCAGCAAATGAAATCTTAGTAACGACCGGCGCTTCCGAGAACAGTCTTGTTCTTTTCGATAATCGCCTTTTTCAGCTCGTCGCGTGCAGGGCCAAGATATTTGCGAGGATCAAATTCGGCCGGAGTGTTTGCAAATACCTTGCGGATCATTGCCGTGAACACCAAGCGACCATCGGAATCGATATTGATCTTGCAGACTGCCGAACCGGCTGCCTTGCGAAGCTGTTCCGCAGGAATACCGACCGCCGCCTCAAGTGCGCCACCATTCTCGTTGATAATTTTGACATACTCAGGAAGAACCGAGCTTGCTCCGTGAAGAACAATCGGGAATCCTGGGATGCGCTTTTCACACTCTTCAAGAATATCGAAACGAAGTGAAGGCGGGACAAGAATACCATCGGCACTCATCGTACACTGTGCCGGCTTGAACTTGAAGGCACCATGAGAAGTTCCGATGGATATTGCAAGGGAATCAACGCCGGTCTTCTTCACGAAATCTTCAACCTCTTCAGGCTGAGTGTATGAAGAATGCTCTGCAACGACATCGTCTTCAACACCGGCAAGAACACCAAGCTCGCCTTCGACTGTAACATCGAATTTGTGCGCATACTCGACAACCTCTTTGGTGAGACGAACATTTTCTTCATAAGAATGATGAGATCCGTCGAACATAACGCTCGAGAAGCCGCTGTCGATGCAGGACTTGACAAGTTCCAATGTGTCGCCATGATCAAGATGAAGGGCAATCGGGTTCTTGTAACCCTTTCTGCGGGCCATTTTCACGGCACCTTCGCCAAGATACTGAAGCAATGTCTGATCGGCATACATGCGTGCGCCGCTTGACACCTGGAGAATTACAGGAGATCCGCTCTCACCGCAACCATCGACAATTGCCTGAAGCTGCTCAAGGTTGTTGAAGTTGTATGCAGGAACGGCGTACTTGCCTTCCATTGCCTTCTGAAACATTTCACGCGTGTTCGATAGTCCGAGATCCTTGTAGCTGACTGCCATGTCTTCTCCTTAACTGGTTTTACCTATAAAAAAAGCCCACAACATTTCTGATGTGAGCTTTGACAATTCTGATTTGATCAGGTGTTATGCCTCTGCTCCGCCCGATGCTGGCTTTTCAGCCTTCGGCTTGGTAGCAGCCTTCTTTGAAGAACGCTTGCGCGGCTCTTCGCCATTGCGGCCTACGAGTTCGATGATTGCGAGTTCAGCGTTGTCGCCTTTTCTCTCACCGACTTTGATGATTCTGGTATATCCACCCTGACGCTCTTTGTATGTCGGCGCAATATCATCAAACAACTTTTTAAGAACATCCTTGTCGCGGATCGTGCGTGCAGCCAGACGGATATTATGCAAATCTGCACCTTTTCCGTAGGTAATCAGACGTTCCACAACACTACGAACCTCTTTCGCCTTCGGCACAGTCGTGGTAACACGCTCGTGAGTCAGGATCGAAACCGCCAAATTGCCAAGCATAGCCTTGCGGTGGCTTGCCGAACGGCTCAAACTTCTACCGGATTTTAGATGACGCATATTTCTTCTCTACCTTTGTTCTGTTACAAGCTCAGGAGGCGTCAGCTTCCTGGCCCAAAATCTTCTCGACATCCATCCCGAACGAAAGTCCGAGATTCGCAAGCACCTGATTGAGTTCGATAAGTGACTTGCGGCCGAAGTTCTTGTACTTGAGCATGTCAGTTTCCTGATTGCGTACAAGATCGGCAAGTGAATTGATATTAGCAGCCCGGAGACAATTGTTAGAACGAACCGAAAGCTCGAGTTCATCAACACGCATCTTGAGCATACTGCGAAGCTTCTCACCCTTTTCATCACGTGATATTTCTGAAACTGGCTCAAGGTCGCCTTCAAAATTGATGAAGAGAGCAAGATGATCGGCCATGATCTTGGAAGCATAAGCCACAGCATCTTCAATTGAAATGGATCCGTCGCCCCAGATGTCCATAACAAGACGATCCAAGTCAGTGCGGTTACCAACACGTGTACTCTCGACAACGAAGTTGACCTTCGTGACTGGCGAGAACATCGCATCGATCGGAACAACGCCAACAGGATAAGTGTCTTTTTTATTCTGATCAGCTGGAGAATAACCGCGACCGTCAGCAACAAAAAGCTCAATACGGAGCTTCGCGTCACTATTGATTGTTGCAATCCGAAGATCAGGATTCAGTATTTCGACAGCCGGATTCTTTTCAATATCCGATGCCTTAACTTCACCCTCACCCGTTACATCAAGGGTAAGTGTCGTAGGCTCGTCTCCAAGAAGTTTGACACGAAGCTTCTTTATGTTGAGAACGATGTCCGTCACATCTTCAGCAACACCCGGAAGCGTGGTAAACTCATGAAGAGCACCATCAATCTTTACCGCGGTGACGGCTGCGCCCTGAAGGGAAGAAAGTAGAATGCGGCGAAGCGCATTTCCGACAGTACTTCCCCAACCGCGCTCAAGCGGCTCAACAACCATACGGGCATAATTCAGTGTATTATCAGGATTCTCGAACTTGACGCCCTTGGGCATCAGCAAGCTCTTCCATTTCATATTCTGTCAGCTCTCCTCAAATGAACCATTACCGGCAATGCAAAAAGTTCCGGAAAATAACGCAGTATCAGACGCGGCGACGCTTTGGTGGGCGACAGCCGTTATGTGGAACTGCGGTAAAATCCTTTATGGCGGCGATCTTGATCCCTGCTGCGACCAATGCACGAATGGCGCCTTCACGACCATTACCGGCACCGTTCACATGAACCTCGACCTTACGTACGCCAGCGTCAAAAGCAGCCTTCGCCATTACGTCGGCAGCTACCTGCGCGGCAAAAGCGGTGCTCTTTCTCGAACCCTTGAATCCAGCCTTACCCGGAGTATTCCAGAACAGAACGTTGCCGTCCCTATCGGAAATATTCACGAGCGTATTATTGAATGTTGCACGAACGTGCATCACACCGTCTGAAGGTGCCTTTTTCTTGGCCTTCTTGCCAGCCGATGCTGTCGTAGCTGTGGTTTGGCTCATTGAGCGCTATCCCCCGAACTGAAAATTACTTAGTTGCCTTCTTCTTGTTCGCGACTGTCTTGCGCGGGCCCTTACGGGTACGAGCATTAGTCTTCGTACGCTGACCGCGGCATGGAAGATTCTTGCGGTGGCGCAATCCTCTGTAACAGCCGATGTCCATAAGACGCTTGATATTGAGACGGATGAAAGAACGCAAGTTACCTTCGACCGTGAGATCGGCGTCGATAATCTTACGCACCTTGTCAAGTTCATCTTCCGGAATATCCTTGGCTCTGCGATCAAAATTGATTCCGGCCTGAGTCAGGATTTTTCGGGAAGTCTGACGACCAATGCCGTAGACGTAAGTAAGCGCTATCTCGATACGCTTGTTACCCGGAATGTCTATGCCTGCTATACGTGCCAATGCAAATCCTCCTGATTAGATCTGTTCAGCCTTGACGCTGCTTATGCTTGGGTGACTTGGCGCAAATTACACGCACAACGCCCTTGCGCTTGATTACCTTGCATTCGCTGCAGATCTTCTTTACAGATGCACGAACCTTCAATTGAAAACTCCTCTGTCACTTGTATCTGTAGGATATTCTGCCGCGGGAAAGATCATATGGTGACAAATCCACAAGAACTTTATCACCAGGAAGAATTCGAATGTAATGCATTCTCATCTTACCAGAAATATGCGCCAGAATCTCATGTTCGTTGTCGAGTTTGACCTTGAACGAAGCGTTCGGCAGGTTTTCGACGACAACACCCTCTACTTGTATTGATTCCTGTTTAGCCATTAAGTCCGCGAATATATATCGTGGTCAACTGCGGCGGCCACGTAAACTACCACGCTTCAGGAAACCACTGTAGTTACGCATCTGGAGATTTGATTCCAGCTGCTGAAGTGTATCAAGCGCCACACCGACGACAATCAGTACGCTTGTACCACCAAAATAGAAAGTCACATTCAATCCGCCGATAAGAAGGAAAGGTATGACCGCTATGAACGCCAAGAAGAAAGAACCGGGGAGAGTAATTCTCGTAAGTACCTTATCAAGGAAATCGGCAGTATTCTTTCCGGGACGAATACCGGGAATGAATCCGCCGGAACGCTTGAGGTTATCTGCAATATCTACCGGATTGAAAACAACCGCAGTGTAGAAGTAGGTGAAGAAAACAATCACCAATCCAAAAATTACATTATACCAGATGTTTCTTTCGTGAAAGAAAGAATTGATCCCTTCCATAACAGAGCTGTCTGGGAAAAATCCGGCAACAATGCTTGGCACCATCATTATTGAAGATGCGAAGATGATCGGAATAACACCGGCCATATTGAGACGCAGAGGAAGAACAGTGTTCTGTCCTGCGTACATCTTGTTTCCAACCATTTTCTTGGGTGTCTGAATCGGAATTCTGCGAGTCGCTTGATACATCATCACAATGAAAGCAACCATCGCAAAGATTACCGCAAGAACCAGAACTTCAACAAAAGGTGATCTACCGCCGGAAATCATAAGCTGAAACTCACCCATTACAGAATCGGGAATTCTTGCAACTATACCTATGAAGATAATCAGCGATATACCGTTGCCAATTCCTCTGTTTGTTATCTGCTCACCAAGCCACATCGTAAAAACAGTACCGGTAATCATTGTGATAACAGCAACAATCGTAAACTTGATACCGGCAAGTGCAGGAACAACCGCTGAAATTCCGGAACTCGGAGAGTGAATGCTCTGAAGGAACACACTTGCACCAAGACCCTGAACCAAAGCAAGAATAACCGTTCCGTAACGTGTCAACTGAGTAATCTTCTTACGGCCTTCCTGACCTTCTTTCTGAAGCTTGTGGAAGTAAGGAAAAACCGTACCGAGAAGCTGAATTATGATCGACGCCGTTATATATGGCATGATGCCGAGAGCAAAAATAGTTGCCTTGTGGAATGAGCCTCCAACGAACATATCAAACATACCGAAGAGATTATTTTTCGATTGCATGAAATATTCACCAAGAACCTTAGGGTCGATCCCAGGAATCGGAATATGTCCGCCTATACGGTACACAAGAATCAGTCCGAGAGTGAACAGTATTTTCTTGCGTAATTCTGGAACCTTGAATAGGTTCTTGAAAGTCTCAAGCACCGGCTACAACCTCCGCCTTGCCATTGGCTTTTTCGATCTTCTCAAGTGCGCTCTTTGAAAACGCATTAGCAGAAATCTTTACGGCTTTTGCAAACTCGCCGTTGCCAAGAACCTTGACTGGCTCTTTAAGATTTAGGACAAGTCCTTTTTCAAAAAGCCACTCAAGTGTAATCTCAGTTTCAGATGAAATAACGTTATTCAGTTCGCCAAGGTTGACGATCTGGAAATAAACTTTGCTTGCATGATTGAAACCACGCTTAGGAAGCCGACGCGTATGCGGTGTCTGTCCACCTTCGAAGTAAGGCTTGTAGTTATGGCCAGTTCTCGCCCATGCACCGTTGTTGCCTTTACCGGCGGTACAACCCTGACCGCTACCGCTTCCGCGGCCGATACGCTTCTTTGTGAATGTCTGACCCTCATTCGGAGGCAGTTCATTAAGCTTGAGCATCTTATTCTCCACTAACCGGTTCGACTTTTACGAGATGCTGGATGGTTCTAACCATTCCACGAATAACTGGTGTGTCCTCTTGAATGACTGAAGAATGCATCTTCTTAAGACCAAGAGCCTTCACCGTACGTTTGTGATTTTCAAGAGCGCCAATAGCACTGCGCACCTGTTCAATTTTTATCTTAGCCACTATATTCTCCTGAACTACTTGATCGAACGAAGCTGCTTGATCTGTTCCCAAGTCTTGAGCTGAACAAGACCGTCAAGCGTTGCCTTTGCAAGGTTGTGCGAGTTTCTTGAGCCCAAGCACTTGGTGAGAATGTTCTTCACACCGGCAAGTTCAAGAACTGCACGGGCCGGACCACCAGCAATAACACCAGTACCAGGAGCAGCCGGCTTGAGCACGACCTTTCCAGCACCATAATTGCCAATTATCTCATGAGGAACAGTTCCACTCTTAAGACTGACAGGAACAACATTCTTCTTTGCCTGTTCTACAGCCTTACGGATGGCTTCGGAGACATCTCCGGCCTTTCCAAGACCAAGCCCGATCAGTCCGTTGCTGTCGCCAACCGCGACCAAAGCGCTGAATCCGAAACGACGGCCACCCTTTACAACTTTCGCAACTCTATTGACAGCGATAAGTCGATCGACGAGCGCGCCTTCGCCTTCTACAGCCTTTACTTCCTCTTTAGCCAAGCCATTGCCCCTTTCAAACTTTTAGAAGACGAGACCGTGTTCACGTGCGGCATCGGCAAAAGCCTTGACGCGACCATGATAAGGATAACCCTTGCGATCAAAAACAACTGCCGAGATACCTTTTTCAGCAGCCTTCTTCGCTACAATTTCGCCAACAACTTTGGCCGAATCAGTCTTGTTGAGACCCTTGACCTTTTCTGCTACTTCCTTGTTCACATCATCAACATATACAAGGGTAACGCCGGCTACATCGTCAATTATCTGAGCGATGATATGCTTTAGTGTACGCTTGATGCAAAGACGCTGACGGCTTGGTGTACCAACGACATCCTTACGGATTCGGGCGGCACGCTTCGCACGCTTTACAATTCTTTCCTTTGCCTTATCCATATCGTCCTCTTAAATATTACTTTGCGCCAGTTTTACCGGCTTTGCGCAGGATGCGCTCACCTTCGTAGCGGATTCCTTTGCCCTTATAAGGCTCTGGAGCACGCATCGAGCGGATTTCGGCAGCAACCTGACCAACAATCTGCTTGTCAATTCCGCTGACACTCACCTTCGTTGTGCTTTCAACAACAATGGCGATCCCCTGCGGCGGGACGTAAAGAATCGGGTGAGAGTAACCGACGGAAACCATCAGGTACTTACCCTTCATCTCTGCACGATAACCCACGCCCTCAATCTCAAGAGTCTTTTTGAATCCTTTTGAAACGCCCTCAACCATGTTGCTGACAAGCTGGCGATAAAGGCCCCACTTTGACCAAAGTGATTTTTGTTCAACAGGAACAGTAACTGCAACTTCTTTTGTTGCTGCATCAACAGTTATTATCACAGATGATTCGACTGCCTGTGAAAGAGTTCCCTTAGGTCCGGTGACAACGACTGTCCCGGTACCGATCTTCACATCCACACCGGACGGAAGCGCAATTGGTTTCTTACCGATACGCGACAAGATTATTTCTCCGCTTCTATGTTACCAGACTTTTCCAAGGACTTCGCCACCGACATTCAGGCGACGGCAGTCGCTGTCGGTCATAAGACCCTTGGATGTGGATATAATGCAAATACCTAGGCCGTTGAGAACCTTCGGCAGATCACCTACGCTGCTATAATCACGACGACCGGGCGTACTTATACGCTCAATGCCCTGAATCGCGCTATTAAGTTTTTCGTCATACTTGAGGAGAATTTTAATCTCGCCCTGTATAGCGTCATCGATGAAAGCATACTTACCAATGAAATTGTTTTCAAAAAGAATTCGGGTAATTTCCTTCTTCATGCCGGAAGCAGGAATTGAAACCGTCTTCTTTTTTGCATGCGCAGCATTGCGTATGCGTGTGAACATGTCTGCTATCTGATCTGTCAGCATTGACTTACTCCCCTTACCAGCTCGACTTTACGACACCAGGAATCAACCCCGAATGGGCAAGCTCCCGGAAACAGATTCTGCAAACGCCGAACTTCCGAAGATAAGCTCTCGGGCGACCACAACGCAGGCAGCGTGTGTAGGCACGGACTTCAAACTTCTGTTTCCCGTTGCATTTCTCTATCAGTGATTTCTTGGCCACAGTGTCTGCTCCTTAATCAGTTCTTACGGAATGGCATGCCGAGTTCTTCGAGAAGCGCAAGGGCATGCTCATCCTTTTGCGCCGTCGTGCAGACACAGATGTCCATGCCAAGGATCTTGGATATCTTGTCGCGATCTATTTCCATGAAAATTGTATTCTCTTTGATGCCCATGGCGTAATTGCCCTTACCATCAAAAGATTTACGGGAAAGTCCCTTGAAGTCACGGATTCGCGGAATCGCTACTGCAATAAGCCGATCCATAAATTCATACATGCGGTCACCGCGAAGAGTTACCTTGCAGCCGATTGGCATATTTTCACGAAGTTTGAAATTTGAAATCGCATTTCGTGAACGTGTAACAACAGCCTTCTGGCCGGTGATATTCTCGAGACACATTACTGCTTCGTCAAGTAATTTGGGTTCGGCGATTGCGCGACCGACGCCCATGTTCACAACAACCTTTTCAAGTTTCGGAACCTGCATGACACTCTTCATGCCAAGTCGATCCTTCAAGGCCGATGCTACCTGCTTCTTATACTTCTCCTTGAGGCGGGGAAGCGCCTTGGTATCGGTGCTCACTCGACAATCTCCTTGGACTTCTTTGAAATTCTGACTTTCTTACCGTCATCGAGAACCTTTGCACCGATTCGCGTCGGAACTCCGGTTTTGGGACAGACCAGCATCACATTTGAAATATGAATGGAGGCTTCCTTTTCAAGGATTCCACCCTGCTGATTCGTACGATTCGGCTTTGTATGGCGCTTGACTAGATTCTTGCCCTCAACGAGGACTGAATTTTTGTCTCTGCTGACCTTCAGGATCTTGCCTGTCTGGCCCTTATTGTCACCGGCGATAAGCTGTACGGTATCGCCCTTCTTCAAACGAAAAGACATATCTGTCAAACTCCTGCTATCAGAGAACTTCAGGGGCCAGTGAAACGATACGCATGTACTGTCTCTCACGAAGCTCACGGGCGACTGGCCCGAAGATGCGAGTGCCTTTCGGCTCGCCGGCTTCGTTGATGATGACTGCTGCGTTATCGCTGAACCGTATGATGGAACCATCCTTGCGGACATGTTCCTTTCTGGTACGAACAACAACAGCCTTGGCGACAGAGCCCTTCTTGACCGTTGCGGTAGGAATTGCTTCCTTGACTGACACCACTATAATATCGCCAATACGGGCATAACGACGACGTGTTCCACCAAGAACCTTGATGCACATCACTTCTTTCGCGCCAGTATTATCAGCGACATTGAGCCGTGTTTCCTGCTGAATCATCTCAAACCTCTTTGGTGCTCTTCGTTTACTTGGCTTTTTCTACAACAGTTTCAAGACGCCAGCACTTGAGCTTTGAAAGCGGGCGGGTCTCCATGATGGTAACCACGTCGCCGATTGTGCACTCGTTCTGCTCATCATGAGCATAGTACTTCTTGGTCTTGCGGACGGTCTTGCCGTATTTGGCATGAACGAACTGACGCTCGATCGAAACAACGATCGTCTTGTCGGCCTTGTTGCTGACAACAACGCCGGTCTTTGATTTTCTCTGGTTTCTTTCTTCAGACATCCTTTACCTCAATATCCCTTTCAGACTGCTGCGTTCTTCTGATTGCGAATGGTCATTGCTCTTGCAATGTCGCGGCGAACAGCGCGCAACCTGAGCGGATTGGCGAGCGTACCAAGTTTAGCCTGGAAACGAAGGTTGAAAAGCTCCTCCTGCAGGCCGGCGAC
>CAIOZP010000523.1 GCA_903862805.1 uncultured Fibrobacterota bacterium | reverse complement strand
CTGCGAAGCAAGGATTACCGAAAGCCCCGGACGTTTCCATGAACGAAATTCTGTGGTCATCGACTGCGCAGTTCCCGCCTGTCAAGTTTGTCGTAACAGCTTCTCAATATACGATCTTGAACGGTTACGATGCGAAGACTCATTCGGATGGTGGATACGAATGAACGAGTCTGTTGTAGCCCGACGTGAACGAGATAAATTCTAAAAGGCCAACCGGCTTGATGCCGCGTTCCCGATTTGCAGCAGCGATCTCGAACAAAAGTTTCTGGTAGGCAAAGAGTTCACGATATGCACCGCTGACCGGCAGATCCGGATCCCAGATGTGAATCGCTTCGGCACCGGCACCGTTGATCTCGAATATGGTGAAGTCTTCGCCGCGTTCGAGTGCAGCAATTGACGAAAAGCGAATATCGAAACGACCGAAATGAAAGTCCGGCATACTCGACGCGATCTCGTCGAAACGTTGTGACAGTGCCTCGGTGATATGCCTGCGGCCGTCACGATATTCTCCGCCTGTGCGTAGGCTGCCTATAAATGATATGTGTACACGTTCACCTTCGGCAGGAATACTTTTGAGCCGTTCTTTAGAAAGACCTTTGTGGCGGCCGTCGGCTCCGGTATAGAGACCAGATTTGAATTTGGTACGGGCATCTTTTCCTATCAGTTCAAGCACGGTTGATTTACCGTCGCCGATCACCGATGGAATTGTGCGGAAAGTCAACGACGTGATGCGGCCCTTTGGTTCATCGGGCATCCGCACATAGAAGACACCGGCCTCAAGCATCCACGGTGCCTGTTTCTGCAGGATGATCGTGAGATCCTTGGGGTATTGTTCAACGTAAATCCGGAGTGCAGAGTCGTCTTCAAGGCGGCGAACACCGTAGCCCTGCCAGCCGATGTCGGGCTTTGCTACAATCGGAAATCCGAGCTGGGCGGCTGCCATGAAATCAAGCGCAAGTCTCGTGTCGCAGTCGGCATCGCCGGTCCGTTCAAGCGTGACAAATGGCGAAACCCATTTCTGAAGTTCGTCGGAAATCTGCCACATCAGACGGCTTTTCGATTCGCCCCACATGCCGCCGGCTTCGATGTTCGGATTGGCTGCGGTTTGCAGAGTGAAGCTTCGGTATTTTAGCGATAGTCGCAGATAGTCAAGTACGATCGGTACGTAAAATAGGAGCGGCGGGATTTTTTCGCTCGGGCAGATCCGCGCGGGATGCGGCTCGAACGGATTCGAATGGCCGACATTGTCGGGGACTTTCGGCAGTCTGTCGAGGGCAGTTCCATTGCGGGGGCCGCGTATCAAAGAGTAGATGAGCGGGATAACTTTCATCACAAAGATAAACGCAATGAGCACCAGCGGAATTATCCAGATTTTATGGCCGAATGTGCCTGCGAATTTTTCGCCAAGTTTGACAGTGATTCCGAGCAGGGCCGCAACGTAGATCAGGGCGGCAGTAATCGTGGTTGTGGCAAAAAGCGGAAACGGAACGCGTGTCATACCGCAGGCGAGAAAAGTTGGAAAGACGAAGCCGGGAACTGTGCGGCAAAGCGCAACGGTCGGGATAAGATGCTTGTGAAGCCTCTCTGTCGCACGCTTGATACTCGGTGTCTCAATGCGTTGCCTTATCCACTGGTTGCGTCCTGCGATGCGTCCGAGCCCATAAATGCTTAGGTCACTTCCGACGACTCCAGCGAAAAGAATCGGCGCGGCGAGTTCCCACGGCAGCATGTGGTTGATCACGAGAATCCCGCCGGTGATCACCGATAAATCCTCCTGCATGAACGGGCAGACGAACAGTGCGGCACATAACGCTGGGACATTGGTTCCGATGCTGTGAATGAATGCCGGAACTCCGGCGGCGATGCTATGAAAGAAGGCGATTATCGTATCCAAGTATTCTCCAAATGCCATAGCGGCATGTTGTCAGACAATTTTAGCGGTTGCCCCGCAGATCAATTTACGAAACGCGAAAGCCCCGCAGGCAGACGGGTGATGATTTCATATCCGATAGTAGAGGTCAATGATGCAATTTCGTCGGCCGAAATTTTTTGTAAGCCATCTGAACCGATTGCGGTGACCACATCGCCGGCCGCGACACCGGCAATGCCGGTTACATCAACCATTATGTAGTCCATCGTGACGTTGCCGACGACCTTGCAGCGCGTGCCGCTAACGAGTACTTCGCCAATGCCTGTAAGGGCGCGGGGGAAGCCGCTACCGTAGCCAAGCGGAACGGTTGCGATGACGCTTTCGCGGGCAGCGCGCCAGTTCCAACCGTAGCTGATTGCTGTTCCTTCGGCAACGGTCTTCAGCTTGACAATACGCGAACGAAGCGACAGGACTTCCTGCGCACCATCGTCAAAGATACCGGCAATGTTCGGGCTGCAACCGTAAAGCGCGATTCCACATCGTGACCATTCATCTTGCGGAACACCGTGGGCAAAGGTCGCCGAACTCGCGGCGGCATGTGTCATGCTCCATGAAATTCCGGCGGCATAAAATTTCGATTTCATATTCTCGAAACGGCTTCGCTGGATTTTGTAGGACGAATGATCTGAGGAGTCAGCGCATGCGAAATGCGTGAAGACTCCTTCGACTTCAATCTGGTCATTGAGGTTGATAAGAATTGCCGCTTTGTCAATTTCGTCCGGAAGGATTCCAAGTCGGCCCATTCCGGTGTCGAGCTTGAGGTGAACTTTCAGTTTCGCATCGGCAGAGATTTTTGTGATGTCATCAATGTCAAAAATCGTAAGGCGGATGTTGTTGACAGATGCGAATTTAAAATCGGCTGGATCAGTTTTCCCCATCACGAGGATCGGCGAAACGATGCCGGATTTTCTAAGCTCGTCGGCTTCGCTCATGAATGCTACGGCAAAGAATTTCACGCCGCAGGATTCAAGTTCTTTTGCGACCGGTGTTGCGCCGCATCCGTAGGCGTTGTCTTTGACAACTGCGACAAGATGCGATGGGTCGGAAAGTTTTTCGCGGATTGCCTCAAGGTTACGGCGAAGGGCCGATGCGGAAATGTCGATCCATGCTGAGCCGATTGGTCTGCCCGATTGTGTCATTGATCGAGCTTTCTCTGGTCAACGATCCACTCAGATTCTTCGCGCTTGCGAAAAAAGCACGAGAGATAATTTTCGTGGCAGGCGGCGCCTTCCTGTTCGACAGTAAAGAGAATCGCATCGCCGTCGCAGTCGAGTCGCGCTTCCTTTACAAACTGATAATGCCCCGAAGTCTCGCCCTTGAGCCAGCGACCTTTGCGACTGCGGCTCCAGTAAACCATGCGGCCGGTCGTAAGGGTTTCGGCAAGCGTGTCGCGGTTCATCCAGGCCATCAT
>CAIOZP010000522.1 GCA_903862805.1 uncultured Fibrobacterota bacterium | reverse complement strand
TTCCAACCTTACAAACATGTCAATCAATTATTCAAAGAATGGCTATCGCCTTCCGACCGAAGCGGAATGGGAATACGCGGCCAAGGCAGGAACCAGCACAAATTACTGGTGGGGGAATAATTCTATCGATTCTCTGAACAAGTATGCGTGGAATGGCAACAACAGCAGTAACTCAACACAACCAGTAGCGCAAAAGGGAAAGAACGCCTTCGGATTGTATGATATGGCGGGTGATGTATGGCAGTGGTGCAATGATTGGTACGGAACATATAGTAGCTCAGTGCAAGCAAACCCGACAGGCCCTACTACGGGCAACAACCGCGCGGATCGGGGCGGCAGTTGGTACAACGGCGCGACCGGCTTTCGTTCTGCCTATCGCGCCTACTACGGCGACCCTGTCTTCCGCAACTTCGGCACCGGTTTTCGGATTGTGTCTCGCCCGTAGTTTACCGAAGTCGGCTCACGCAGGTTTCGTAAGCTCGGCGCGGCCTTAGCCCGCAGAGCTTTCGAATACCGGAGAGAGGCAGCTTCGTCTCTTTATTCACTTTCCCGCGTTAGCGGGTCGCGATACATAACAAAAAGAAAAAAACCGTAAAACCATAACGGTACCACAATGATCCGTTCCAGAATCCTTGCAATCCTCAGCTCACTTCTCTGCGCCGCAATCACCACTGCCGCGACATTAAGCCCGGCGACCATGTCGTATCAGGGACTTTTAACCAACCCCACCGGCGCCCCTCTCGCCGGTGGATCTTATTCTGTGATATTCCGTCTCTACAACGGATCGTCTGTTGTCTGGACAGAGACCCAGACCGTAGCGACAAAGAGCGGATTGTTTTCGGCGGCCCTCGGTTCTGTAACGCCTTTTGCGAATAACTTCTTCGCACAGAATCAGTCGCTTTCTTTATCTGTTCAGGTGGGAAGCGGGACGGAATTTGCGAAGAGTGCTGTGGGATTTGGGGCGTTTGCAGGGATTTGCGAATGTTACGGATTCTGTGGCGAGGGTTGGAGCGGTGGATAGTTCGAGGGCGAGTCATATTGCCGATACGGCAAAGGTTTCTGGTTTGGCATCAATAGCGGCTTTTGCAACGGCATCTGATAGTTCAAGGGCCTCACATAAGGCCGATAGTTCGGCTTTGGCTTTGTTTGCAGTGAAGTCGGATAGTTCACGAGCGAGTCATACTGCGGATACTGCGAAGATGGCGATAAATGCCACCCACGCGACAATAGCTGATTCGGTAAAGAGTAAAACCGGAAATTGCACCGTTCATCCATGGCGCTGCGCCACCTGCTCTACGTGGTTCTGCAAATTCGCCGCGGGCGAAGACGGCAGCTTGTTCTGGAAATCTCTTCATCCATTACTGAGCCTGCTCGAAAATTCTGTCTCCGAGTATTGTGCGCTGACACTTGGCCGTGGCGAGGCAATTTCCCTGCCGCTCAAGGCCGCGAATATCGACCTCCAGCCCGAAGATCTCGACGGGAATCCGCACGCAGAAAACTCTGGGGCAAATGGTTTGGCAAGGAAGAAGAGTATTTCATCGCCTGCTACGAAACAGCCAAAAAACTCTCTGCCGATGAAGCCAAGAATATCTGCGGAGTCCGTATGCAGATCCATCAGGAAAACGTCACCCGCATGATCAAAGGATTGTGGATCACCGAAGCACCGGAAGACCTACGTCGAAATCCGAAACTCGGAGTGTCGGTTGTTCCCGACGGGCGCTATCAATTGATTGCCTATTCCGGACTCGATCCTGTGCTTGTGTCCGAAACGCTTTACCGGCTGATCGAAAAATTCGATGGCAGACAAAGCACTTCGGAGACAATCAGAATGATGAAGGAAGCCGGTGCGCCGGTTCCGGGGAAATCGCTACTGCTCAAGCTCTATCACAGCAGGATATTGGTTTCCGCGAGAGGCACGGATTCCTCATAAAGTGGTTGCAAATAACCTTCGATCCGTACGAACGATTTTGTCACAGAAAAAACTCCAAACTGTTTCATCTATGCGCAAAACAGAAAGAAGCGCATTCTCCATCAATCAAATCACAAAACTCCAGACTGCTTCACCTACCATCACCAACAAAAAATATTTTAGATGCCGCTACGAAGTTCCATTTGAATCCATCTTTTGAAAAGGAGTGATTCATGTTTTTTGATCCGATGTATCTCGTGTTTGCATTGCCGGGTCTGGCGCTTGCGCTCTGGGCCTCGTTCATGACCAAGTCAACTTTCTCGAAGTATTCGGAGATCGGTGTTCGCAGCGGTTACAGCGGTGCTGATGCAGCCAAGCGCATGCTGAATGCATCCGGAATTTACGACGTTCAAATCGAGCAGATCGACGGATTCCTGTCGGATCATTACGATCCGACCAACAAGACGCTGCGGCTTTCATCCAATGTTTTCAACAGTCGCAGTCTGTCGGCGATCGGTGTTGCGTGCCACGAGGCCGGACACGCGATCCAGCATGCGAAGAGCTATTACTGGCTCGGCCTTCGCACGGCACTGGTTCCTGCAACGAACATTTCGTCGTGGCTTTCATACATCGTTATAATGCTGGGCTTTGTTCTTCATTCACAGCAGTTCATTCTTTTCGGCGCGGCCATTTTTTCGATGGCGGTTCTTTTTTCCATCGTGACGCTTCCGGTCGAGTGGGATGCGAGCGCTCGCGCAAAGGTTCAGATGGTCGTGGCCGGAATCGTGACCGAAGGCGAAGCGAAAGACGCTGGCAAGGTTCTCAATGCCGCGTTCATGACTTACGTTGCGGCGGCTGTCAGCTCCCTGTTGACTCTCGCCTACTATCTTCTGCGATCAGGAATATTCAACAGTCGTGATTGACAAACGCAAATCTTCCGAGGCCGGTTCGCCGGCCTTTTTCTTTTTGGGATGAAATGAAATCTTCGAACAAGTCCGGCAGATTTAAATCGACCGGAAATTTTTTCAGAAAATTGACCAGAGCGATTCTACTGACATTTGCAGTCTGCCTGGTTCTTCCCTGGATCATCGTGCTGCCGTTTCGGTTTGTCAATCCGCCGTTTTCGGCATATATGCTCGAAAGCTGGATTTTTGCGAAGATGAACGGCCGCTCTCATTACGAACTGAAACACAGCTGGATTTCCATTGAACAGATTTCTCCCAACCTCGTGACCGCGGTCATCACTTCCGAGGATCAGGGATTCATCTGGCATTTCGGATTTGATTTCGATGCCATAGACAAGGCGTTCCGACACAACGGTGCTGCGAAGAAAAAGATCGTGGGCGCGAGTACCATTTCACAGCAGGTGGCGAAAAATCTTTTCCTGTGGCCTTCACGAACATGGATACGCAAGGGCGTCGAGGCTTACTTTACAATTGCAATTGAGGCTCTCTGGCCCAAGCGCAGAATCATCGAAATGTATCTGAATTTCGCACAAATGGGCGACGGGATCTTTGGCGCCGAAGCTGCATCGCGAATCTGGTTTCACACATCGGCGGCGCATCTGAGCTCGTCTCAATCGGCGATGCTCGCGGCGATTTTGCCAAGCCCTGTCAAATGGCACGTCAACGCACCGAACGGGCGCGTTCTGCGGAATCAGGAATGGATCGTAGATCACATGGAAAACATCCGCTCGATGAATTACTACCAGATGATCATGGGAACAAAGCCGGTCTGTGCCGAGCCGAAGTGATTGACAAGGGCTACGCTTTACGACGGATAAAAACCGACATAATTGACAGAAGCGAAAGCATCGCACACAGCAGCGGAAACCAGTCTCCGAATTTTCTGTAAATTGTATTGATGCCGGTCATCGGAAGATCGGTGGTCAGCACTACCCTTTTGAAAAGTTCTGTTTTACCGTACATGCGACCAACGGCATCGCAGCAGAAACTTATGCCGGAATTTGCGCAGCGTGCCTGCGGCAGACCGTTTTCTATTGAGCGCATCCGCGACATTGCAGCATGTTGAAACGGTGCAGAACTATGCCCGAACCATCCATCGTTTGTGAGATTAAGAATCAGTCCGGCACCGTTTACCGCCCGATGCCTGATAAAATCGGGATATGTGATTTCATAGCAAAGAACCGGCGCAACACCGCCAGGTATTCCGTGAACGGAAAGGATAGACTCGTGTTTACCGCGTGAGAAATCGGATTGTCCAAGATTGACACGACTCAGAATTGGAAACGCTCCGGTAAACGGCAAAGCCTCGCTGAACGGAACGAGCCTTATCTTGTCGTAGCGCTGAACGGCCGAATCCGGAGTTTCGACGAACACCGAATTATAAACAGAATATTTATAGTACGGATTCACCGGCGCCCGCTCGTAGTGCAGTGATCCGAAGGCTATCGGAACCTTCAGCGTATTTATCCAGCGACGGATTTCGCAAAGTGCTTTCGCATTTGTCGCATAATAACAATAGATCCCGCTCTCCGGAAATACCACGAGTGCCGGTTTGACTGATGCGACGGAATTGATCATGTCACGCGAACGGGCAAGCGCGGAATCAAGCGAGTGTCGTGCATCCCAATGGCCCTGATCCATGTTGTTCTGCATGAGCGCTATTTTTGCCATAGCTGTTTTGTCGGCATGAGATATGCGGTATGTTCCCCAGATGAAAACCGCCGCAAAGACAAGGACTGCGCAAACGATGGGAATCCATTTTGCAAGTCCGGCAGATTCTTTTTTGTCAATCAGCCTGAATAGTATCACGTTGACTGCCACGACAAACCACGTTAGTCCCCAGACTCCGGTGAGCGATGCAAGCTGCGCAAACGGCAGGATTCCGGTCAGATTGTATCCGGCAAATCCCCAGGGGAAAGACATCTCGCCAAGCGTTCTCAGCCAATCGAAGATTGTCCAGATAGATGGGAATAGAATGATCGAGAGCCAGCCGTAAGTGCGGTCGATACGACGCCATATTGCACCAAGTAACAACCACTGAAGTGCGAAAAGTGCGGCTAAAAGACACATTCCGCCGATAATGGCAGCGCGTTCGTTCTCCATGTTGACATTTGCGATCCACGAAAACTGCGCAAGCGATGCACCGAGTCCGAACAGATACGCACCGGTCAGCGCGCGCTTTGTGGGAAATTTTGCAGACAGGAAAAGAAGCGGTAGAAAGATCACAAAACTCAGAAGCGGAAACGGGGCAAAGATTGTGCTTAAAGTAATGTCGAACGGTGGTTGGGCCAGGGCCGTGGCAAGTCCGGCGGTAATTGAAAAGGATGAAAAAATCAGAACTTGAAAAATGGAAAGTTTCGGAGCAGAAAGAAATCTCATTCGGCGAATCCGGAACTCTTTGATGGCTCGTCACAGGTGGCAACTATGCGATCGCGACCGGTTTCCTTGGCACAATAAAGCATTGCATCAACACGCTTGAAAAAACTGTCACCGTTTTCTCCGTGTTCAAATTGACCGACACCAATCGAAAGCGTCACTTCGAGCATGATCCGTTCGCCGCCTTTGGCAATGAAAACCGGATTCGCGGCGAGTCCTTCGGCAATGCGTTCCGCCGCACGTTTCGCACTGACACAGTTGGTCTCCGGCAGGATCACGAGCATTTCGTCACCGCCGTATCGAACCGGCACATCGCTCTTGCGAAGTACCGACCTGAGCACGCCCGCTACTGATGCCAACACTGTGTCGCCAACCACATGCCCGTATTCGTCGTTAAACCGTTTGAAGAAATCGACATCGATGACTATCAGCGAAAGTTCACTGTCATAGCGATCGGCTTCGTGAATGTACTTCACGAAAACCTCGTCGTAAAAAGCACGATTATGCAGTTGCGTCAATTTGTCGCGATAAGCCTGCTGCGTGCGGTCTTCGAGAAATCCCTGCATCTCATCGAGACGACGGGCTATTCGCAATCCGCCCATGTTCAATGAAAGAATGCATGTAATAGGCCCGCAATCACCGCTTATCGTAAATCTTCGCGAAAGTACCTTCGGGAAAAACATCTCGCCGAAGAATGCCGCCGCCGGATCGAAACTTATTATGCCATGATTCTCTTCGAGTCTCTGGACAGCCTGCCCGACTGCGGTGTTGACGAGTCGTGTCAGCATGTCAACAGCCTCGATGCGAAAGCCGTTGCGTTCGTATTGGTCAAGCGGAATATCGGTTTCGTCCAGAAGAGCGGCAGCGGTTTCCTCTGCCATTTCAATCATGTAATCGCCCTGAACCGATCCACCGAAACGAACAGTTACCACAAGCCCGTTCGCGTGAGCAAACGGTTCTTCCGAGAAGTTCTGCCGGTTGACAACATAAGAATGTCCGAGACTGTCGCGAATTGCCTGGGCAAAATGACTTGCAAAAAGAAGCGCGTTGTCACTTACCTGACGAATATCTACATCGACAATGCTCATGCTGATGGGCTCGTTCCGTTGAACTTTTTCAGCAGCGCGGCGAACTCTTCAGCCGGAACCGGCTTGCTGAAATGATAGCCCTGGAAAACATCGCAGGCATGATCCCGCAGGAAATCAAGGTGCTCGACAGTCTCCACGCCTTCGGCGATCACGTTCAGCTTGAGTGTATGTGCCATGGAAATAATAAGGTCGATGATTGTGCGGCTGTCCTGATCGTTGGGAATATCACGCACAAAAGTCTGATCAATCTTGAGCGTATTGATCGGGAATTTCTTGAGATAACTTAGCGACGAATAACCCGTTCCGAAATCGTCGATCGCAATGCGGATCCCCATCGCCTTGAGCGCGGTGAGAGTCTTCAGCGTGTGCTGAACGTCTTTCATACCGAGGCTTTCGGTGATTTCGAGTTCAAGCGATTCAGCCGACAGTCCGGTGATTTCGAGGACATCGTTTATTGTCTTGATAAGATCGTACTGGTGGAACTGCCGCGCCGAAAGATTCACCGCAATCGAGAATCCTTCGTGTCCGGCCTCCTGCCAGATCTGCGCCTGCCGACATGCCGTCTGCAAAACAAACTCTCCAATAGGAACAATCAGCCCCGTCTCTTCGGCAATAGGAATAAATTTCACCGGAGGAATGATTCCGCTGTCGGGATGAAGCCAGCGCACAAGCGCCTCGGCACCGATGATCCGGTTCGTGGCACTATTGATGAATGGCTGGTAGTAAACCACAAATTGCTTCTGTTCAATCGCCTTGTGGAGCTGATGTTCAATCGTGAGATGCTCGAACGAGCGTGCATTCATATCGGGAGAATAATGCTGAAAACTGTTCTGTTCAAGTTCCTTGACCTGATACATAGCCGTTTCGGCGTTTTTGATCAGCGTCTCGGCATCGTTGCCATCCTGTGGAAAAAGACTGATACCGATACTTGCAGTAATGTAGAGTTTCTCTTCGAATACAGAAAGCTGATATGGCAATGCTATCTCGTTGAGGATCTTCTGTGCGACCTTTGCCGGATCTTCGAGCTTGTTCACCTCTTCAAGCACAATCGCGAACTCGTCATTACCGAGACGGAACAGACGATCTGCTTCACGCAGAACCTTCCGGATGCGGGTGCCGGTGTTGATAAGAACCATGTCACCACCACCATGACCAAGCGTATCGTTAATTACCTTGAACCGGTTGAGATCGAGCTGAAGAACCGCAAGCAGCCGGTTATTTCGGCGGGCATGTGCCACCATGAAAGAAAGATGATCGCGGAAGAGAATCCTGTTTGGAAGATTGGTTAGAGGATCGTAGTTGGTTTTTACAGAAAGAGCAGTTTCGGTGCGAGTATTGTCGGCATAAACTCCGACGTAGGCATTCGGCTTTCCTTCGAGGTCGGTAAGAGCGATTATCGTCAATTCTGCGAGGTAGATCTCACCGTTTTTCTTGCGATCCCAAACTCCGCCAGACCAGCGCCCGCCATTCTCCACCTTTTTCCAGACGGCATCGTAGAACTGGCGATTGTGGCGGTTGGACTTGAGAATTGCCGGCGTCTTTCCTGCAAGCTCTTCCGCAGAATAGCCGGTGATCCTTGAAAACGACGGATTTACAAGACGAATGATCCGCTTGGCATCGGTAAGAATTATTCCGTCGTGAGCCTCGGTAAAGACCGCCTCATGAAGATGAAGCTGATCGTTTATTTCTGCAAAGCTGAAAAGTTTTTCCATTTTTCCGCACGCCGGAAACCCGAATGATGAAACGACCGGCCTTTTCGCTTCACCTTTTTAATATACTCGCGGGAACATACTATCATCTATATGTTTTGGTTTACAACT
Organism: uncultured Fibrobacterota bacterium; assembly: GCA_903862805.1. Taxonomy (GTDB): domain Bacteria; phylum Fibrobacterota; class Chitinivibrionia; order Chitinivibrionales; family CAIOZP01; genus CAIOZP01. The sequence goes on along the minus strand of CAIOZP010000522.1, from coordinate 69 downwards.
TAAATACCGCAGTTGATGGAGCAGATTTCTGAGATGGCTTGAGTTACGGGGTTCCGGTGCATACGGACA
>CAIOZP010000521.1 GCA_903862805.1 uncultured Fibrobacterota bacterium | reverse complement strand
GCGATGCGCTTGTGTCGGAAATGATCTTTTGCCCATTATAAAAAGTGTTGTCGATCAGATTGGCAGCTATGTTTTGTCTCTGCGAGAACTCTTGGGTATATCCCTGTTTCTCGATGGCAGATGCCGAAGGATCGTTGTACAACTTGACAAGATCGGACATGCGCGTGAGGGTTTGAAACAACGTGCTGCCCGTACTCTCGACTACATTGAGCGTACTTTGCGCCACCTGTAAGTCGGTGTGTACGGTTGAATAGTTTCGGCTCGATGTGTCGGCGTTTGCGGCACATAGATAATCGACAATGTCGTCCGTTGGTTTTGCGTAGCGCTGCCCCGAAGCAACTCTCACATAATTGTCGGCCAATGCCTGTGCATTGACAGAATAAATCTGGGCGAGCATGTTCGCCGTTCCGGCAAGAAAAATTCCGCCAGCCATACAACCTCCCTTGTGTGTCGTCAACTGCCCGCCGGGGACTTCCCAATCCCGAACGAACAATTATCCTAAAAGCCGCAGTTGTCCGTGGCAGCTTTCGTAATCTCTTGAGCGTCTTGGCTTCCGTGCTTCCTGCGGCATACACTTGGGTACATGCCTCGGAATCCCGAAATCAAATCCATCTCAAGATCTTCACGAAATCCGCTCACGCTCAACAGCGGTATTTAGGATTATCTCAATGAAGCGGGTACGGTCAGTGCGCAGCACGAACCTATCCGGTGAAGGATCTGTTCGTAAACTTGCAACTGATAAGACACGGGAGTTTGCTTTACAGCATAAGACTTGGCCTGAGCGCCGCGTCGTGCAGTGGAAGACACCTCCCTGTTCCATTGATCTTTTGGGCTTCCCATCCCGCCAGATCTCCGGTTGTCCGAGTGCTTGGCACCCGTATCCAACTTCCCCTTAAAATTGATCGGCATATTTTTCAAAAACTTGAGCTTCTTCAGGATTTTTTTATTTGAGGATATGTTTAATGACGTCACATATTGATCCGATTGTCGCCACACCCTTCGACTCTGCTCGGGGTACTGCAATGGCATATGTCATGCAGATCAAAGCCGGATTTATTTTCAGTCCGCAACGAAACGTTTGTGAAATAAAAACAATTTCAATAAAGGATCAATTATGGAAAAGTGCGTTCTTGCCTACTCTGGCGGCCTTGATACTTCGGTGATGATGAAGTGGATCAAGGAAACCTACAACTGCGAAGTCATAGCAATGTGCGGCGACCTTGGTCAGGCTGAAGAGCTTGACGGGCTTGAGGCCAAGGCATTGAAAACCGGTGCATCGAAAATCTACATCGAAGACCTTCGCCGCGAGTTCGTGACCGATTACATCTGGCCGACACTTCGTGCCGGTGCGATCTACGAAGCCCGCTATCTTCTCGGCACAAGCTTCGGTCGCCCGCTCATCGCAAAGCGTCAGGTTGAAATTGCCAACAAGGAAGGTGCGACAATGGTCGCCCACGGTGCACCCGGTAAAGGCAACGATCAGGTTCGGTTCGAACTGACCTTCATGGCTCTCGATCCTACGCTGAAAATTATTGCGCCGTGGAAAGACGAAAAGTGGACGCTTCATTCGCGAGAAGATTGCATAGACTACGCCGAGAAGCACGACATTCCTATCACGCAGTCGAAGAAAAAAATCTATTCCGAAGATCGCAATATCTGGCACATCAGCCATGAGGGCGGGAATCTCGAAGATCCGTGGAATGAG
>CAIOZP010000520.1 GCA_903862805.1 uncultured Fibrobacterota bacterium | reverse complement strand
TCATACTTCTAATTCACACCGGAGCAATAATCGCCTTTATCCCTGATTGACATTCCGGCGAGGGTGCTTTGTCAGTGGAATATCTGAACCTTGATTTGCTTGATTAGAGGATTACCACGATTTTGAAATCAAGTAATCCTTTAATCATGATAATCAAAGTTCATACAAAAAGGGCCGAAGCAATCAGCTTCGGCCCTTCCTTTTCTGTTATTATCAGAAGAAAATCAGTTCTTGACGATCAGCACCTCGTAGAACTTCTGCTTGTCTCCGCCGATGTCAACCATGAGTACCACGCGGTACATGCCCGCAGAGGCCGGAACCAATGTGCCGTTGCGCATTGCATAGCCGCTCCAGTAGAAGCCGATGTGAACCAAGCCAGTGTCGCCAGCCTGAACATCGGCCTCGTATCGGCCGTCGTCGCGACGGAGATTGCTGCCGCTGCTCTGGCTTAATACAAGGTTTCCAGCTCCGTCGAACACAAGCAGCTTGGCGGTTATGATCGTCGATGCCGTTATCGGATTATCAAGCGACGGCATGTAAGTCATATCGATAAGCGTACCGCGATAGTTGTCGCCACTGATCCTCTGGCCAAATCCAGGAATGTCGCCCGATACCAGATCGCCATTTGAGGTGATCTTCCACTTCGGTGAAGGAATCATCGGATTCGGGCCGATTTGAACCTTGCTGCCGGAACCGTCAATCTCCACCTTTACCTTGCGGCTGATGCTGTCGGCCGGTGGCAGATTGTGCGCGCTGTCTTCGATGTCGGCGATCACGCTTCCGCTCGAATCACGGGTGAGAATGTTCACCCAGTTGTAGCTCTGAAGCTTGTCGGTCGAAGTCATAGTGAACGAGTAGGCCGTCGGATCGTAAGATGTGTTCGACAGGAACATGCTGTCTATCGATCTGAACTTCGTCGCTTCTTTCACCCATGCGTGCAGCGTGCGGTCGGGACCAACACCGTTGCTCTGGAGCGACAGATACGTTCTCGACAGAACCGGCTCGCTGAATGTAACCGTCACCACCGGATTATCGCTTCCGTCGATTGTCGTCTTCTCGACAACTCTCCAGATTACAGGGCCCGCGCCGTCGGCTGATGGAACATCGAACAGCGTGTCGGCGTTATGAAGCGCGACATAAACCGTCGGTTTCCAGCCGGTCTGACCAGCGCCGCTCTGAAGCGATGAATCCTCGACGAGAATAATGTGCAGCTTTCTCGGAGCCATTGTTCCGACCGAATCGATTGCTATGCGGCTTACATACATGCTGTCGATTGTGAAGGTGTCGGTTCCCATCGAAATTTTCGCCGAACTTGTCGAATCAATTGCGATGTCGCGATCGTAGGTGATGTCGATACCGTCGAGATAGCCGTCGGCGTTGCGGTCGAGGGTCAACGGAGCGCCCACGATATGAGCCGATGGCGGAAGAACGATCACGTAGATACTGTCGCCGAATGTTTTTCCGGAGGCATCTGACACAAGACGTCCACCAACTTCCTTCTCGATTCCGGAGACATCAAGCTGATAATACTGCCGATTGACAAGAGCGATATTGGCCGGCTGGAAGATCGCCGCCGGTGTCCAGTCGCCGTTGATCCTTCCGAGGCTGTTGCCGTAGTTGTCCCATGCGTCAAGCGCGAAGGTCTTTGTCGAATAGATCGAATTTCCGCCGTGCATATAAACCGTATCGGATGTTAGCGTATCGCCGTTGGCATTGACGATTCTCACACGGGCAGCACTGTCGGGACTGATCTGAACAGTCGCCGTGCCTGAGCCGATAAAGGTCGGATCGACATAGTCACCGGTGATCACATGAGCGCCCGACTGGTAGAAGACCAGCTGGAAGTTCGCCACGCCGTTTGTGAAGCTGAGCGCAACCGAATCGCCGAACGGAATCGTATCGCCGTTGATTATCACACCGGGGTGAAGAACCTGCCCGTCGGCCGTCGTGATCGTTGTCTTGTAGCCAGGATCGGTTATGACAATCGTTCCGCTCCAGTCGCCGATAAGCTGGCCGTCGAGGTTGTTCAGGGTGACTGTCCCGTTGACCGGATGACCGGCAATTCCGCTGTCGTCAACAGAGAACACGATGCCGGTTGGCGGTCCGACGGTGAACGTCACGCTCATTGTGTCGCCGACAATCGTCGAATCGCTCATAGCAACTCTGATGTAACCACTGCCAGGTTTATTCGGTGAGAATGTCCAGGTCGAAGCGTTCTCCGGAGGATTTGGCGTAACACTCAGCGTATCGTAGATGAACCAGTTCGCCTTCACAAGTTCCCATCCCTTGCCATCGGAACGAAGCCCCTTGACATAGAGAGAAAGGTTGTCGTTGGTCGAGATCGTTGTGTCGTTGATCGCAACGGTGTCACTTCCAGCATCACTACGAACAATGCGAAGCTTCAGATAGTTGTAGGCAAGCAATGTCACATTCACGCTGTCTGTTCCGAGGATCGTATCGGAAAGCGCCCCGGTGCGCGCCGTGACAACGGTTGATCCGGACTGACCTTTACGGATCACAAGTCCCTGACCAAAGTTCACGTCGCCGTTTTCGGCAGTTACCACCGATGGATCACGGCTGTTCCATGCTGTCACCGTCGATGCCGAAACGAAGTTGCCGAACTTGTCACGAAGAATCGCGTAGAGTCCGGAGTAAACGGTGTCGGTGCCGGTGATAGAAATATTCACGAGGCGGTTGGGCTTGTTCGGACTCGTTGACTTGTCTTTGCTGCCTTCGATGGTGAGCTTGTAAGCCGCGGCCGGATCGATCGTCAGCGAGATTGTATCGGCAACAAGAGGATTCGACAGAAGCGACACTACAACCCTGATCGTGCGATATGCCTTGATACCGGTGTAGCCGTTTGCATTGCCAACCACAGCATCGAGCGAACCGGTCGTGTCCGGATCATCAAGCACGTTCCAGATCAGCTTCGAAGCAGAATCGGCGTAAGACGATAGATAATTTCCATTGGCATCGAAGGCATTCGCGTCAAGCGTGTAATGCGCTCCGGCAATGATCCCCACAGAATCAGGAAGAAGTATTCCACCGGTCAGCTTTGGATCGCCGATCCTGTCGTAAAGCCGAAGCGATGCCGCAACACCCGACTTGAAATTGCACATGAGCGAATCGGGATAGCTCGATCCTTTTGTAATGTAGATATGTCCAGAACCCATGTTGATCGGAAGAACAACCCAGGACTGCTGGCTCGACGACGGCACATTCGGAAGTGCGGCCGAAAGCCCGCTCTCGATGTTCCACTTCACATTCACAAGATCCCATTTGCCGGTCGCCGAATTCTTTCCCTTCGCATAAAGCGTGTCGGGACGATTCGTGAGAAGCGTCAGCGTGTCGGGGAATGGCGTCGTGTCGGTCGGAGAGGCAACGATCATCAGCGTGTCGTAAGAAACGTCTTCGAGGATCACGTTGACCGTGTCGATCATTCCGGCAAGCGGACCGCTGCCAGTTGCGATCAGAAGCGATGTTCCAGCAAGTGCCACGCGATGAATACTCACTTCGCCGAGGGTCGCACGTTCCGGTCGCGTTGTGTCAATAGTAATGTCGGAACTCTTCCACAGAAGATTGCTGTTGTCGGCATCGGAAACAAAGTTGCCATAGACATCACGCAAAACCGCATAAGCCAATTTGGTAGAATCGGTCTTGGTAAAATCAATCGGATCGTAAGAGGTCACATGGTTCAACGCCGTACCAGTCGGTGTCGCGACTTCTTCTATGCTGATCTGCGAAGCCGGTGCCGGTGTTACATAAATCTGGATACTGTCGGACAGATTTGTTCCAACCAGCTTTGCCACAAGGTAGGCATAGTGATAAGCACGGGTCGGCGTGAACACGGTCACCGCACCGGTATCGTTCTGCGATCCGTTGCGGAATGTTCCGGTCGAATCGGTAAAGCCAACCGTGTTTTCTACCACGCTCCACACAATCGAATCGGCACTTGCCGCAGATGTGCGGTAAGTCTTGAGATTCTCAAGGAACTTATCGAAGATATTCGCCGCAAGAACAACCTTGCTTCCAGCCGTTACCGTGTCGATAATCGCCGGATCGGCATACTTCGATGCCGCATTGATCGGGTTGTAGCCGGAGTCACTGTAGAGCACCAGCGAGGACGGAAGACCGTCGCTTATGTTGACAATCAGAGAATCCCGAAGCAAACTGAAATCGGTGTAGATCTTCCCGTTTCCGCTGCCTGCCGGAATGATCAGCTCCGAAGATGTCAGGCTGACCCAGTTGGAGAATGAAAGCCCAGACGTGTACGTCCATGTCGCATTGACACTCGTCCAGCCCTTGCCGTCGGAGCGCTGGCCCTGAACATATACCGTCGTATCCTGATCGGCACGCATGTTCAGTGTAGTGATAGGAGTCAGTGTTCCGTTTACATTCACGACGAGACGGAGGGCGGTGATCGTGACTGGATTTACTGTGACTTGGACGCTATCGAGGTAGGTGCCGTTGGAGGCGATTACCCAGGTGGTGGAGAGGGTGTCGGCGACGCGAAGCACAGTACCTTCTGAATGACCAATGTCAGCGCCAATACTCGCAATTACAACGTTATTGTTCCTGCTGTTCCAATCAGTAGTTCCACCAAAGAATCCTTTGAAGTTTCCATAGGAGTCAGTGATAAGAGCATAAAGATCTTTAATAGTGTCTGTTGCCATCAGCGTGATTGGCGCAATATGCGGAATAAACGTCGACATAGCAGAATCCGCCGGAGTGCTGACAATTCGCAAAACTGTGTCTGTACCAGGAATGATCTTCACCTGAACACTATCGGCAAGACCATTCCAATGTGCCCGCACCAAAACCGTTGTCCCCGCATGATAACCAGTCAAAACCGTTGTTCCACCGGTTATCGGATTGATCTTTGCAATTGTTGGATCCGTAATTGCAAGCTTAGTAGTGGCATCAATCAGGTCGTATGTAATCTGTGAAAGCAAAGAAGCATCTGTCAACTGGACAGGAGGAACACTTCCATCAAAGAGCCGACTCTCGATATTGAATGCCAAACCGGCATTCTGCACATATGTCTGAACCGTCGGATCGGCAAGCTGGGCATTACTCTGATAAAGCACCAGCGATTTCGGCTTACCGGGAATGATGTGGAACGTAACCAGAACCGATGTCATACCAGACGCAGAAAGCGTCAAATGAACCACACCGGTATCGGTTGGGGTAAAGTTGGTAGAGACTCCACCGGTTGATGAAATAGTGGCTATCGACGTATTGTCTAAACTCCAAGTTCCTCCGGAATAATTGTCCCAATTACCGAGACTGTTTTTTGCCTGTGCCGAGAAATAAATAGCTCCTGAATCTACAGAAAGTGTTATTGTGGTACCTGAGCGAACAACATTCTGTGCATCAATTATTTGCAGCTGACTGTACGAAACGGCGTCAATCGTTACCCATGCCGAATCAGCAAGGGTTCCGTCGATCAATTGTATCTTACCAATTTGAACGCCATTTTTTGTTCCATTTCGCGTTACAACCCCTTCACCATTTACAACAACACCACTTGCAACACCGCTGATAGCATTAATAGGGTTGCTAATGATAGACCAGCTTGTCGATGTTGAACGGCCAATATAATTACCATAAGCATCCCATATATACGCATAACCTGAGCTTGTTTGGCTCGCACTTGCAATTGTAATTGTCTGAATCGCTACATGAGGCGATGTAATTCCTGTGTTCGAAGTCTCGACCGTCAGCTTGGACGGCGAGCCGGGAACAATCTGGAACGTGTCAAGCGCAGTATAGGGCAATCCGGTCGCAACGTCGGTGAATGTTCCCTGAATAATGACCTGCGAAGCAACCTTGGTCGGCGTAAATGTAAACGAAGAAAGGCTGCTGTTAATGGCAGATAATGTACTGACCGCATTTCCACCGGCATTGATAAACGACACTGCCGTAAGAACGCCATAAGCCTTGCCGTTGTTTATTACAACGTGACCGGCGCTATCAACCTCAGACCAAATATTCATTACGGTTCCGGCTTTTATAATACGTGATTTGCCGGTACTGTCATCGGTAAGCTTGAAGGTCATCATTGGAATCGTTTTGTTTATCGTATCTTTCGCACCATTGGCGTAAGTGTAGTAGGTAATACGTTCACGAACCTGCACATTCGCTGTCGTTCCGCCAAAAGATTTTCCCGTCGGATTCTGTATTGTAGAAAAATTGGTTGTACCGGAATCCCATCCAAATGTCGCTGTCGTAAACAGTGCGCTGGTTGAGTCATAAAAGTTTAGTGTTCGTAATCCGGTAAATTTCCAGCCAAAATTTCTCTTTGGTGTAACAAAGGTATAAATGAGTGTAGATGTTTTTATCGAGTCGGTGGCAAACTTTGTTTTTACCGTAATGGTGTCTTTTGCGGGCCAAGTTACATAGTTCAATGTTCCGTTGGTCGAAAGAGAGTCGGCAGCATTGACGGAAACAACGCTTGTACCGAGGAATTTGCTCTTGAGTGTATCGCCGTTGGGCTTAAGTGTCGTGGACGATGTCATATTAACGATTTGGTTCCAATGAAGGGTACTGAGAACAGCACCAGAATCCGGATTGAAAGTGAGCCCGCCCAAGCCGCTGGAAGTAAACGATGCGATAAATCGAAGAATATTAGAACTCGCCGGTGTTCCGTTAACGTTGGTGGCATTGCCGTGATCCGTGAAAATAAACAGCCTCGCGGCTCCATAAGTTGCTTTCATATTCCCTTGGGTAAAAGCTATACCAACCGATCGGTCATGGTGATCGTTACAAACAAGAACAGGGTAACCACCAGCCAAATCTGTCGGTCTGTTCACATATCCGGGATTGTCAAGTGGGTAGGACTGACTCACCAGCACGTTATAGTCCACAGGGTTTATCATTTGAGCATCCGCTGAATCCCCAACCACTGCGGAAGTACTTGAAGAGGATGGACTATCCTGAATTTTGAATGTCCCTGACGCTGCAACAGAATTTACAAATGTTTCAAAATCTCTGTGTCTTTGGTCATTACCACCCCAGCCCCAATCACAAAAAAGGGCAACTCTACCGCCATTTGCCATAAAAAACCGAAGATTTGTTTGATCCGCTGCCGGCAACCCAGAAGTCCAATCTCCCCACGTAGTCCACCTGACATCCCAAATCTGATCCGTTAAAGCTGGGGTTGGATTGACAGGAACTGTCGTTGACGATGTAACAGTGTGCCCCAATTGCACTAACACCGATTGGAATGCATCCCTAATGCCAGAATTATCATACACCAGAAGGATATTTTGCCCACCAGCCGCTTCCGTCTTCCCCATCCCACCCCAAAGCGACAGCGCCAAAGCCGCCATCATCAAAACTCTCATCACTCGCTTCAGGATTTTCTCAGTCATCGCGACTCCCTTGTAATCTTTACCTATAAATAACGTTATAAACAGTTCCGGATACACCATTAGCACTTTAGCGCTTAAAAAGCCCCGTTTTAGGGAAAGGTAGTAATAAACCACTCTGTCCGCAACACAAAACTTTCAAAAGGCGTAGTCGATTTTTTTTCAAAAAGGTTCACTTTTTCATTTTTCGGCAAAATAATTTCATTTTTCGGCACCGAAATTTATTCGAAAGTTTCTGCCGACCTTAATGTTTCGCGCTTTTGGGGAATTGAGGCGTTAAGCGTCCTTTGTCAGCCTTGTTTTTCATCAAGCATTGTAGAAACTTCATTCGGACTCCTGCGCTGTCAATTCTGATTTATCACTTGATACAAGGTATATCAGCCGATTTTATTCGCAGAGCAAATTGAATCTTCACGTTCACATCGGAGAACAACGGCGGAGGTGTCAAGCAGAGCAGCGCAGGGAATTTTTTGATACCCTTTGACGATTTCGAAGTCTGTACTTTTTTACAGATATTCCCAAATCTCTAATCAGAACAAAAGTACCACCCGATTGAATCGGCACATTTTTCATCAATAAAGGATGACTCAAGTAGGAACCGTTCATGAATAACTGCATTGTGGCAGGCAATTACATTTTCCCCGGATTCCGTCATATAGAACATGATTTCCATGACGTGGAACGTGATTTCCACAGCATGGAACATGATTTCCACGACCTAAATGACGAATTCCATCGTGTAAACAAAGAATTCCACGGCATTAATGATGTTTTCCATGCTTCCGAATTATTTTGACGGGGCATGGAAGTGAAAGTTGATGCCGCAGGAAGAGAAATGTGGGCAATGTTGGTCAGGAGATCGAATGATGCAGATAGATTTATCGGGAAGAGTTGCGTTGGTAACCGGTGCAAGCGGTCTGCTTGGAAGAGTGATGGCGCGGACGCTTGCATCCTGCGGGGCTTCGGTCGCCATTCATTATCACTCGAATAAAACAGACGCGGAACGGCTTCATGCCGAGCTTTCTTCAAGCGGACACAAATCATGTGTAGTGACCTGTGATGTCTCGGAATACGATGCCGTGATGCGCATGAAAAGCGAGATCGACGACAAGCTCGGCGAGGCGGATATTGTCGTGGCAAATGCGGTGGTGCAGTACGAATGGAAGCTGATACTCGATCAGGGGCTGGAAGATTATCTCAGCCAGTTCAAAAGCTGCACGATGCAGGGCGTTCATCTGGCGAAGGCCTTCGTTCCGGCAATGGCTCGAAGGCGGCACGGTCGTTTTATCGGCATCAATACCGAGTGCGCGATGGAATGCGATTCACATCAGTCTGCCTACGCCTCGGCGAAAAGAGGAATGGACGGCTTTTACCGTGTGCTCGCGAAAGAAGTCGGGCAGGATAATATCACAGTCAATCAGGTTGCACCCGGCTGGACGGTCACCGAGAAGGATCGCTTAAACGGAACCGTGACTCAGCAGGAATACGAAGATATGGTTCCTCTGAAACGCCGCGGAACTGATCAGGAGATTGCCAATGCCGTCGCCTTTCTTGCATCCGATCTCGCGTCGTTTATTACCGGTGCCTATATTCCGGTCTGCGGCGGGAATGTGATGCCGACAATATGAAACAGGAGGCGGCCATGCCTGTTGCCGTTATCTGTGCTGATGAAATCCATCTGCCCGACTGCCTTGAAATTCTGCTCGACTCAATTTTAGGCGAATATTTCGAGCCGGAACTTGCGCAGTCGATTCTCAAAAGCGGTTGCACAAATCACGAGCTGTTTGTTGCCATTGATCAGGAAGAAGTTGTCGGGTTTTATTTGAGTGCAGACAAGGGTGCGTTTTTAGTGTTTCCATACCTGCACCTTTTGGCTGTGAAGACTGGCGTGAGAAGTCATGGCATCGGAACATCACTGCTGCGGCATTTTGAAAATCAGCAGATGGAACGTGATGGATACCCATTCAACGTAAAATCGTTTCTCTTGGTGTCACAGGAAAACACCAAAGCCATCGGCTTTTACGAGCACAAGGGTTATCAGCGCAAAGCTGTGTTCGACGACATGTTCAGCGAAGGCGACACCGAGATTTTGATGATGAAGGAACTCGGTAGCAAAGGTAGCTGAAATAGGAAAGCGACGGGCATCGCGATCCCTTAGAACGCTACGCTCTGACCTCATCCCCCAACCCCTTCTCCTTCAGAGAAGGGGAGCTTGCTTTTGAGCCTTTTCTTAAAGTTCCAAAGGGAACAAATACCCTCGTCTTCCGGAGAGGGTCGGACGAAGTCCGGGGTGAGGTCGGGCACGATGGATGCCAGAAAAGCTTAAGTCAACAGCATCGCGCCCCGAAACCCTGCCTTTCATCAGTCGGATGAAATACCGCGCACTAAAAGTGATCCGCGATTATTTTGAACATCAGAATACCGGCTTCGATCTGTATCTTTTTCCTAAATGAGGACGAAATGAATTTTGTGATGTTTTCATCGGCACCTATAAAGGTAATGATTTTTGCTCTTGTCGTACCGTTCAGCTGCCTTGCTGCCGCAGATGTCCGTGTTTCGGTAAATGCCGATTCCGGAAGAATGGCTATTTCGCCCCTAATTTACGGAATCAACAACGGTATCTCCGATGATCCTTCCGCGCCGACTTCCGATTCGGTGATCAATCTTTATCGCGGTATCGGGGTGAAGATGATTCGCATGTCGGGCGGCAACAATCAGACCAAGTATAACTGGCGCGCCAAGCTCAGCTCGCATCCCGACTGGTTCAACAACGTCTATGCTCACGACTGGGATTCCGCCGCGACGACTGTGCAGAACAGACTTCCGGGTGTGCAGGGACTTTTCGGTTTCCAGTTGCTTGACAAAGCGGCATCGAACACCGGCAACAACTGGGACGATTACACTTGGGGATCGACGCACAACTGGACATATCCGAGCGTCCTTTTCAATCTTGCCGGCGGCGGTTCTGTCAGTGCCGATGGCAGTACGCAGCTCACCGCAGGCGATCCGAGCAAATATCTCGAAAGCTGGCCCGCCGATTCGAGCGTCGGGATCATCAATCACTGGTTCGGCGCGGGTGGCGCTGGTCTCGACTCCACAAGGTTCCGAATCTGGGATATGGACAACGAGCCGGATGACTGGTCAAGCACTCACGACGACATCGTTGATTCATCATCAATGCAGATCGATACCTTCATTGCGCATTATATCAAGCTGGCGGTGAAGGCGCGGCGGCTGTTCCCCGGAATAATCCTTGCCGGACCGGTTTATGGAAACGACTGGGGATGGTGGACATGGAACAACGTCGCGATAACAAGAAACGGCACCACGTTCGGATCGCTCGAATATTTTATCAAGCAGGTCGGACAGGCAGAAAAGGACTCCGGCCTGAAATTGCTCGACGTAGTTGATCTGCATTTCTATCCGGGCGATGACGACGCCTCGAAGGTTCAGCAGGTGCTTGATGTCCACAGAGTCTTTTTCGATACGACCTACAACTGGCCCGGCTCAAATGGTATTCATGCGGTTGACAACAAATGGGGTACGTCCGTTCCTAACTACATCTTTTTACGCGCACAACGATGGATGAACCAGTACCTCGGAGCCGGGCGCGCCAATGTTGCAATGAGTGAATTCGGTGCTGCCACCGGAAGCGGCGATGCCAATGTCAGCGCAGTTTCCTTTGCCTCGATTCTCGGAACCTTCGCGGATCACGGCGTGAAATACTTCACTCCATGGGATTGGTATCCAGGATGGTTCGAGGCGATGCACCTTTTTACAACATGTGCAAAAAGCACAAGTATTGCGAGCATTTCGAGCATCGACACCTTGGTTTCGGCATATTCGAGCCTGTCTTCCGGCGGCGATTCCATGACCGTGGTTCTTGTCAACAGGGATCAGGCCGCATCGCATTCGGTTGATGTAAGTATAGCCGGATTCGTCGCCGATTCTGCCGCCACCACTGCGTCAATCTTCGGTCTCAACGGCGAGACTTTTGTAAGTGCAAGCTCCAATGCAATGACAACCGGCACGGCATCGGTCAGCAGCAACAAACTGACCGTCAGTCTGCCAGCATTATCGGTAAAAGCAGTATGTCTGACAGGAAGCGCCACGCCGGTTTTGCCGAAGACGGAAATCGCTGCCGCAGGTCTGCGCGTCAGCACACATGACGGAATAGTGAGCCTTGCATCTGGCTCATTTATCGGAAAGGTTTCGCTTTACGGATGCGACGGCCGATGTCTGCGCAGATGGAATATTTCAGGGAAATCGTCGGTCCTCGATTTGCGGAAACTGCACAGCGGATATTCGATCCTGAGCGCCGGCAACAGAACCGTGAAGATAATGCTTCCCTGATTATCTCTCCGCCGCCTCAACCGTCTGCCTCATGAGCGTTGCGATGGTCATCGGCCCGACGCCGCCTGGAACCGGTGTATAGGCGCTTGACAGATGCGAAGCGTTTTCGAGGTCGATGTCGCCGCATTGATATTGCGGGTGATAACCGGCGTCAATAAGTACCGCGCCGTCCTTGATCCATTCGGCTTTCACGAATTTCGGTTTGCCAACTGCACCTACGACGATGTCGGCCTGCTTCACAAGCTCTGGAAGGTTGGCGGTGCGGCTGTGACAGATGGTCACGGTGCAATCTTTGTTGAGGAGCATCAGAGCCATCGGCTTGCCGAGGATAGGGCTGCGTCCGATCACCACCGCATGTTTGCCACGAGTCTCGATTCCGTAGGCTTCGATGATGCTCATGATGCCGGCCGGGGTTGCACTTCCGAAGGCGCGTTCGTTCATGGCCATGCGCCCGAAGCCGAGGCAGGTCACTCCGTCAACGTCTTTTTCGAGGGCAATGCGGTCGAAGCATTCGCGTTCGTCAATCTGGTGCGGCACCGGATGCTGAAGCAGAATTCCCTGCACCGCTGGGTCGGCGTTGAGTTCGTCGATCTTTGCAAGAAGTTCGGCGGTTGTGGTGGTCTCGGGCATTTCAATGCGCCGGCTTTCCATACCAACCCGTGCGCAGGCTTTGCCCTTCATGTTCACATAAGTCGCCGATGACGGATCGCTTCCAACAAGAATCGTCGCAAGAACCGGTGTTCCTTTTCCGGCAGCTTTGATTTTTTCAACTCGGCTGAGGAGGTCAGCTTCGGTCTTTTTTGCGAGGGCTTTTCCGTCGAGAATTAGTGGTTGATTCATTTTTTATTTTTCCTTTTTTGAATTTCGTTTTTGCTTATTTAAGAAAAGAAGAATAAGAAGGAAGGGGTTAGACGACCCGAGCAGGCGAGGAAATAGTCGCCTTAAACCCGCCAAGGAAG
>CAIOZP010000519.1 GCA_903862805.1 uncultured Fibrobacterota bacterium | reverse complement strand
TGAATGAACCGGCCTTGTCGATAAGAGAAATTGAGGCCGTCGTAATACTGGTAATGCGTGCGCCTGCAATACTGTCGCCGATTCCGCAAACCCTTGTTCCGCCTGCATCAAGTTCGAGAACTGCAAGTGGACGGGCTTTGGCAAGTATCGCTCTGATATGAATCGTAGGTCGAGAAACTGTTTCGCGTAAAACTGGGCCGGTGTATACTTTATGATAGACATCGAGAGGCAGTCCGGCAGGAGAAACAACATCCTGCAAACTTGATGCAGTTGGAATGGACAGCGCACTGTCTATTATATTCTGGACGGTTTTGATCCGGTCTGTCAGCGATATCTTCACTGGATGTTTATGCGGAGCTGCGGAGCAGAGGCATGAAAAAAAATATACTGATGCGCCAATTGATAACACGGCAATCAGTCCAGATGCAGATCTCATGATAATCTTTGGTTCGATCATTGCCTGCCTCTCGAAGCGCAACGGATATCAACGCCGATTCGCACATCAACAAGGCGGTTCTTTTTTGCCACAATTGCACAATTTTCGACTTCGATAATTGGATGTTTAAGTTCACAAGCATACACGAAAGAAAGCATCGTCTGGTATGGCGCGGTAAATTCAACTACAAGATGCGAGCTGTCTTTTGAATCTGTTGCAAGTGGTGCCATACGAAGGAATTTTACGCCGGTAGCGGTGGCAATATCTACAAGCATATCGTAAGCGCCGGTACTTTTTTGCAAAGACGAAGCCTGCACAGCTGCAAGTTTGATCTCCATTCGACGTGTATCATGAGTAATTGCCGAAATCACCAGCGGACTTCGCTTAATATCTTCCATCAATGCTTTCTGTGTTCTGATATTTCCAAGAGTATCTGAGAACTTATTAATTTGCGGCAAAAAAACAAACATCGCCATAATAAGCGACACCAAAAGCCCAATTGCAAACAATGCAACTGAAGCCGATTCTTCATAAATGAAGCGAATCACTTTTGTCGGCATGTAATTGAAAACCTCGTCAGGGATGAATCCGCCGGATCAACATTCATGATCGACAGTGCCACTGCGCTGAAGAGTCGGGATCCGTTCAGCGAATCAATATATGCAGTGATCTCAGGTGCCGAATGCGCGAAGCCTTCGACTATGCTGCTGTTGTAACTGTCTGATGAACCGGCACGTGTGATCCAGCATCCATCCGGTTTGCGTTCGGCAAGAACCGTGAAATAGTTGGCCCAGTGCATTACCTTGCCCGACGATTCTCCAATGAGTTTTTGGGAAATTGAATCGGCAGTATTTAATACCTGATTTTCATGTTTGCCGGATAAATTTTGTGCCGCTGATTTTCTGATCATTGAGGTGTAACAGCTTTTTGCAATCGCATCGGCACCACAGAATACCGCAGACAGGACAAGTACAAAAAGTGGAAGTAGAAGCACTGAAACCCGTAGTAATTTACGCGCCGTGTGCTTACGTGTCTGATGATCCCGTGAGAAATGAATCGTTAAATCGCTATCTGTCAAAGCAAGCCCAAGCGCTTTCAATTCGGTAAGACCCAAAGAGCGTCCACGGAACTGCGGCAATTCAATCGCCTTGACACGCCGATCTTTTATTGCAGGCGGATTATCTCCGAACCATATTACATCTATCGGAATTGCAACATGCTCATGGCGCGAGGCAAACCATTCTGTAATACGCG
>CAIOZP010000518.1 GCA_903862805.1 uncultured Fibrobacterota bacterium | reverse complement strand
GTCAAGGCCGTGTATCAACCATGCTATGGGGAAATGCAGCGGTCCGTGCGCCGGCCTGAGAAGCGAAAAGGATTACCGCTCCGACATCAACATGATGCTCGAATTTCTTGTCGGCCGACGTAAAGACATCGGTACCGTGTTAAATCAAAAAATGCGTGAAGCATCAGATTCAATGAACTTCGAGGAAGCGGCTAAACTTCGCGACCGCATTGCCGACATCGCCAAGCTCGGTAAGCCGCAGAATGTCGATCTGAAATCGCCCGACACCGATCTCGACGCATTTGGAATCGCCCGCGACGATCACAACAGGCTCTGCCTCTGCGTGCTGTCGTTTCGCGAGGGAATACTTTTCTCAAAGCGTCAATTTGTCATCAAAGCCTTTGACGAAACGCTTGACGAAGAGGGAATGGACTCGCTCATCCTGCGATATTTTCAAAGCGTGTCTGACGTTCCGCCTCCGCTCGTCCTCCTTCCCGAAAGCGCCGGATTCACACCGCTGCTACTCGCCGAGTGGATAGCAGGTCGATTCGCCGGAATCCGTTGCGAAGTTGCAATTCCATTACGCGGTGCCAAGCACGAGTTCGTCGAACTGGCAGCGAAGAATGCGAAGCTGCATTTATCGTCCATGCTGCCAACGCCCGATATGAACGGCGTGGAAGAATTGCAGAAAGCACTGTCACTGCCCCGCCCTCCTGAAGTAATCGAGGCATTCGATATATCAAACCTCGGCGCAGGATTTACCGTGGCTGGTATGGTGCGTTTTGTGGATGGCCTACCCGACAAATCAGGATACCGGAAGTTCAAGATTAAAACCGTCGAAGGCCAAAATGATTTCGCCATGATGATGGAAGCCGTTTCGCGAAGACTGTCACGGCTCGAATCCGAGAAAAAGGATTTTCCGGATCTTCTTCTATTAGACGGTGGTAAGGGACAACTCGGCGCAGCGATGTCGGCACTCTCGCATTTTGTCAATCCACCGATGATCGCTTCACTCGCGAAAAAAGAAGAGATTCTCTTTTCGCCGCATTGCGAAAATCCGGTTGCGCTTCCTGCGAATCATCCGGCTCGTCGCCTTGTGGAACGCGTTCGCAACGAGGTTCATCATTTCGCAATAAGCTATCACCGGAATCTGCGTGACCGCCAGTTCAGTTCGTCAGTGCTTGAATCACTGCCGGGCATTGGCAAGACCCGCGCAACAAATCTGTTGAAGCACTTTGGATCGTTAAAGCGCATAGGCGAAGCTGACCCGAATGAAGTGGCCGACATTGCCAAGTTCAAATTGACCGATGCGAATAACGTGGTGAATGCCGCTAAAGAAATTTATGAGAGTAGAAGCACCGGCTTGACAAAAGGATAATTCCGGATTGCCCTGCCAACGCGAATTGCTCCAAGGCAAAAGGTCAGGATTCTAACGTTCGATCCTTGAAAAATTCCTGCGGTGAAACGGGCGAAACGCGCACCGCTTTATACTGACTGATCTGAACCTGGCCCGCCGGAGAGCCTCTTCGTTTGCACACAAACCGCGCTTCTGTCAGATGAACCTCTGCAAGAGAAGTGTGCTTCGCCTTTGAGAACCAGACCGAAAAAGCAGCCGCCGTATTGATTATTTTTTCTGGCGGCCACGGATCATTTTTCTGCCGACCGATAACTACATGCGAGCCGGCATGCGCCGCGACATGCAACCAGATATGCCAGGGTTTCGCAAAGCGCGTAGTAAGCTCGTCGTTCTGTTCATCGGTACGGCCGATCCAGATATCGAATCCATCGAGTGTGAAATGACGATACGGAACCGTCGGCTCGAAACCTTTCTTGCCGGTCGGTTTATTTTCAATAATCTTTGCCGTGAAGAAGTCGGGGTTCTGGAAAAGTTTTTCCATTGATGAAATTCGCTCGGCAGAGTCAGGCTCGAACGATCTGACCAGCTCAATTTCCTTTTCAATCATCTCAAGGCTTTTGATGACCGCTTCGGAGGTCGCAACTTTCTCATGGCATTCCTCTTCGCCACGCTGACCACGCCGTGCTTTTTTGTAGAACAGATCGGCATTTTCGCGCGGTGTCAATTTGGGATTCAGTTTGATGATCTCTGTTTCACCTGTATGTGTATTGGTCAGAAGAGTCTCCGCTTCGCCTTTGTGCAAAGTCGCAAGTGTTGCAAGAATCGAATCGGCGATCTGGCGATCACGCTCCCAGCCTGCCGCAGCCGCAAGATCTATTCTCTGTTTGTCAAGCTTGGTGCGTTCGTGCTTCAACCTCTTGCGGAAATCTTTTACGGCTGTCTGGAAGCGCTCGGCAAGACTTGGTTCAAAGGCT
>CAIOZP010000517.1 GCA_903862805.1 uncultured Fibrobacterota bacterium | reverse complement strand
CTTTCGCGGAGAAATCTGCTGAACGAATTACGCGTCCGGCAAAATTGATCAGCTGTATTGTTCCGGCTTTCATCGATGCGGGTACTGCGAAACGCAGATACGATCCGTTGATCGAAAGCTTGAAACCTTGGTTCTTGAAAGCAACCTTGTTTATAACACCAATACTGGTTGCATTGACAAGTGCGACATTCTGAAGAACGATTCTGCTTGTGTCACCTGCGATTCCGCCATCATGCCACCATTCGAGCGTCTTGAGATACCTTGGATCAATCTTGCGGGCAGTGCTCTTGAACATGTCAGGCCAGTCGGGAAGACTAAGTGCCGAGAAAGGAATGGCGGCAGACTTCCACTGACCAGCGGTTCCGGCAAGTTCGACATTCTGTGATCCACCTTCAAGCTTTGGCATTCCTGTTTGAACCTTGGTGCCATAAGCATAGTCGGTAATGGTATCTTTTACCTCAAAGGTCATATATTCCGATGCGTCAAACGAAGTTTTGTACTCAAAATAAACTCCGTTGAGTCCGGTTCCATTTGAGTCAGCAGTTGCATCGAAAGGAAGATAACCGGTTGCACCAGAATCACCGAGTTCAACACCAAGTCCGACAAAAGAAAACACAAGGTCGGAGTCGCCCGGTATTGCACTCATTACATATGAAGGAACGTGGAATGGTCGGCCGAGACCTATGCAGTGAACCCATTCGGCGGTGTCGCCAACCTTTTCACCTTCAGTCAGCGAGTATTTCTCGTCGAGCTTCCATGCTACACCGCCTTCCATGCTTGCGCATGCAGTATCGACGTGAGCATAGTTGCCGTTGATTGTATCTGCGCCTTTGTCAGCATCGTTGAAAACGTACCAAGCCTCTGTTGGGCCGACAACATAATCGGAGCTGGTATCGGGGTGGTGCTTGCCGGTATCGCCAACGGAAGTCCACAAATCCGGTGGTGTCCAAACCCAGCCACTTTTAGAAATAAGGGAAATGTCGTCGATGTAAACGGTGGAAGGTCTCTTGAGCAAATTGAGATTGAGCCCGTCGTCGGAAGAATACTTGATGCTCCATTCGAGCTTCTGCAATCTGGTTTTGTCGAAGGGCTGGATAACCTGAAGCTTGCCGCTCTTGACATAATGAGTATCGACGTTGAAGAAAGTATCGCCGGTTGTCAGCCAAGAGTCCTGGATGAAACCTGCTGCACCGGTGTCAACCGGAACCACGCACCGCGTCCATGTTGTTCCAATGTTGAACTGGTGGCGATAGAAGAACGGTGTAAGCGTATCGAACTGATCTGTGGCAAAGTCGAGTTGAATAACCATTGCGGTATCGGCCTTGGCCCAGAAGCAGATTGAATCAACATTTGTAACGTCAAGTGTCTTTGAATCTGACGACAGTGCTGTTCCAATGCCAATCGCGCTTTCACCGCCCGGTGCACCCGGGTCATTTTCGGCAAAAGTGTCGGACAGCGTGAAGTTGACCTTTAGACAATGGCTTCCGGTGTGGGCATCGGCTGCGACTGAGTCCATCCAGAAGTCAAAGTAGTGCCCTTTAAGATCGCTGCTTACATTGGTGATCAATGCCTTGCCGCCAAGAAGCGAGTCGCGGAACCAACCTGCGCCAGCTCTTAGTGTAGGATCCCATGCCGTTGCCGAATTGCTGTTGCCGTCGTTGATGTATGGCAGAACCGGACGGTCGTCGTACAGGTACCAGCCCTGACCAAAACAGTTCTGCGACGATCCGCTTTCGCAGTCATCGACAATGGAGACGGCGGCCCAGACCGGAGCTGTGGCCGAGATCAGTAGGGCAGCTGCTGTCAAAAGCTTCTTAACCAGCATGCGATCCTCCTCGAAGTTCAGTTAATGTTGTATTGAAGACCAAAACTTTCATAATACCTATCCGTGAATATAGTCTGCGCATTAGAAACCTGCAACGGCCCGCATTGCTTATTGCCCGTCAATTTATTGCCGACAATCCCGATAAATTGTCGAAAATGCTTTTGGCATTAAAATTCGGGGAATATATCAAACGGCCGCGCGCAAATTTATTGTTTGAAGGTTTGTGCGCCAACTATTTTAAGTCCGACCGTTGTGTATAGAATTTTTGAAATTGCAATCACGAAAGGGGTAGCACGCATGGCTCGAAGGATAATTTCCTCGCTTGCTTTGGCCGGTGTGGCTGTGATGCTCGGTGTCGGATGCGGCGGTAACAAATCCGGCGACAAAGTCTCCGAATTTCCGCGTAGTCAAACCTTGTACGTCGGCGGTTTCCAGTGGGGCCCGCCAACCACGTTCAATCCTTTCAGTTCTCAGCCAGCCTGGCCGATGACTTCAAACGTGAATCTGCTTTACGAAAACCTTTTCGGCTATAATCAGCTCACTGGTGAACTCGAGCCTTTGCTCGGTAAAGAGTACGAGGTTGACGACAGCTCTCTGACCGTTCACCTATTTGAATCAGCAAAGTGGCAGGACGGCGCTCCGGTTACCGCCCAGGATGTGAAATATACCCTTGACTTCAGCCAGAGGTACGCGGCTTCGCCTTTCGCAGGAAGCTGGAAATTCCTTGACTCTGCAAATGGTGTTATCGCGGTTGATTCGCACACCGTTATCTTCAAGTTCAGCAAAAAGTATTACAATCGCCTCGCGTTGAAAGACATCATCTGGACAACGCCGATTGTTCCACAGCATATCTTCCAAAAAATTGAAGACAGCATCAAAGCCACCGTCAATACCAAAGGTATGGATGCTGAAGAGGCGAATGGCGCTGTTTTCGACAAGTTCTGCCTCTGGACGAATGAGGTCAATCCGATCGGATCCGGGCCTTACAAACTTGAGATGGCCAACTACCAGAAAATTGCGCTCAAGAGATTCGATGCCTATTGGGGCAACGCGGCATTGTATGGCGGCCGTAAACCAGCTCCTTTGTACATCGTTCACACAATCCTCAAGTCAAACGACAAGTATAATCTGGCGCTCAAGCAGGGAGACCACGATCTGTCTCAGGATTTCTGTCCACAAATCTGGAACAGTTTTCCAAAGGGTGTTGGTACCTGGTTCAAGGATCGTCCGTATTTCATACCAGGAACAATGGTTTGCTTGGTTCCGAACGTAACCAAGGCACCGATGAGTGATGTGAATTTCCGTCGTGCGATGGCTTGTGCCATCAACTACGATCAAATCACCAATCTTGCGATTTATGGGTACGCGCCAAAGCTTCAGCCTGGTTTGATCCTGCCTTTCGGGCCGGAAAAACAATACTATAACGAAGAAGATGCCAAGCAATACGGACTCAGTTACGATCCGGCGAAGGCAAGAGAAATCCTGAAATCCGCCGGCTATACCTGGGGACCTGACAGTCTTCTTATCGGGCCGAAGGGCAAGAAGTTCGAGACCATGTATTTCACGTGTCCATCGGGTTGGTCCGACTGGGAAACCGCCATCAAAATCGCGGTTGACGGACTCAGGAATGTTGGTATTGACGTTCGTGAGAAGTTCGTTGAAGAGGGTGTTTGGGACGATCAGCTTTCAAAATGCATGTTCGATCTGTCATTGCGTCAGCCGATTGATTACCAGACTCCGGCGCTTCCATGGAGCCGCTTCGATTGCGTGATGTCATCATCCGACTATGCACCGCCCGGTCAGGAAATGTACGAAAACTGGGGACGTTACAAGAATGCGAAGGCAGACAGTCTGCTCAGTATTTTGCCGAAACTCTCCGATGACAAGCAGATCACAGAGGCGTATCGAGTCCTCAATCAGCTTTTCATGAAGGAACTTCCGATGATTCCGCTTCTGTATAGACCGTGGCTTTTCTATCAGTTCTCGACTCGCCACTGGACCAATTTCCCGACGGAATCGAATCCTACGGCTCCGCCGCAGTGTCTGATGGTCGGCGCGGGAATAAAAGGTCTGTGGGAAATCAAGTCGACCGGTAAGTAAGGAGAGGAATTCGATAAGTATGCATATGTCACCGTTACAGAAATATTTCTTCAGTCGCGTATGGTGGTACCTCGGTACTTTGCTGGTTGCGATTTGCCTGAACTTTATTCTGCCGCGTCTGGGGCCGTCCAATCCGGTCGACACGATCATGGCACACATAAAGACTCCGGGACTTGATCCAAAAATAGCGCACAAAATGGAGGAACGACTAAGAATCCGTTTCAACATTGACAAGCCGCTTCATGTTCAGTTGGGTATGTACGTCTATCATACGATCAAGGGTTTTGTTACTCTCGATATGGACGAGGCTTTCGGCGATTCCTACATGCACAACAAGCCGGTCTGGGCCTACATCGGGCCTGCGCTTCCGTGGACACTTGGTCTTCAGATCCCGACTCTTGTGATCGGATACATACTGGGGAATATCTTGGGGGCGCTTGCAGCTTACAAGCGCGGAATCTTCGACAAACTGTTTTATCCGATGTCGCTGTTCTTCACGTCGGTGCCGTATTTCTGTGTCGCGATATTTCTCGTTTACATTTTCGGTATAAGCCTTGAGTGGTTCCCTGCGATGAACGCATACGGCGAATCCCTGTCGCCCAGCTGGTCGATAACCTACGTGTCAGATGTTCTGTACCATTACACGCTTCCGTTCATGGCCATGTTCCTTGTTTACGTTGGCGGTCAGGCTATTGGAATGCGTTCAATGTCGATCTACGAACTTGGAACCGACTACGTGAAATATGCCAAAATGCTCGGTAGCAGTGAGGGACAGATTGTCAGATATGTGTTCCGCAATGCGATGCTTCCACAGCTCACCGGCTTGGCACTTGCGCTTGGTATGATGGTTGGCGGAGCTCTTCTTATCGAGATCGTCTTTTCTTATCCGGGTGTGGGTTCACTATTCTACACATCCATCAAAGAGAATGATTATCCTGTTCTTCAGGCAGGTGCGCTAATTGTGACCATCTGCGTGCTAATTGCAAATTTCATAGTTGATATTCTTATCGGAATCCTTGATCCGCGTATCAGGGTCGCCCAGGAAGGGGAAAACGCATGAGGCAATTCACTCTTCTGTTCAAAAACCCATCGTTTCTTATATCGTTTGTTGTCTTTTTCGGCTTGGTTCTTGTCGGTTTGTTGTTCCCGATTTTCGTTCATGGAAGTCCGGTCGATAGGCTTGGTTGTCCTTTTGAGGCTCCAACTGCCCACTTCCTTCTCGGCACGAATGAAGAAGGTCAGGACATGTTTGTCCGCTTGCTTTTTGGTCTGCGTTCGTCGCTTTATGTCGGTCTGTTTGCGGGAACCATTGCAACTGTACTCGGTGTTGTGATCGGTCTTATCGGCGGCTACAAAGGCGGACTTTTAGACAATGTCCTTACGATGCTCACGAACCTTTTCATTGTTATTCCTTCATTAGTCGTGCTTATTCTCATTAGCAACAGTCTCGGCCCGAAGGGAAGATCGCTGGAGGTTGTTTCGATAATCATCGGTGCAACGTGCTGGGCTTGGACAGCGCGAGCGGTTCGTGCTCAGGCGCAGAGTCTCAAGATGCGTGACCATGTCAACCTTGCCAAGCTGAACGGCTACGGTACGACATCAATAATTTTGATGCAGATTCTGCCGTACACGCTCAGCTATGTTTTCATGGCGTTCATCATCCAGATGGCGACCGGTATTCTTGAAGAAGCGGCAATTTCCATGATGGGACTTGGGCCATACGACAGCGTGACGCTCGGATTCATTCTGAACAATGCGCAGAAGGCCGAAGCCTTGGTCAATGGAGACTGGTGGTCGTTCATTCCGGCGGCGGTGCTTGTCACCTTGCTTCAGTATTCGTTGTTCGTTATGAATACCTCAATGGAAACGATCTTCAATCCTCGCTTGCGCAAGGAAGAATAACTTCAGGGGCAGATAAAAAATATGGCACCAATTCTAAAAATAGACAATCTTGCCGTTCATTACAAGACGCGCTTCGGGCAGCAGGTTCATGCTGTGAAGGGTGTTTCGTTCGAGCTTGAACAAGGCAAAACTTTCGGAATCGCCGGTGAGTCCGGATGCGGAAAATCAACGTTGGTCAATGGACTGATGGCATTGTTCATGCCGCCGCTTTTTTACACGCACGGTTCAGTGATCATTGACGGCGAAGATATTACCAAGTTCGATAAAGAACGTCTTCGCATCAATATACTTGGCAAAGTTATTTCCATGATTCCGCAGGGCGCGCTCAACTCGCTCAATCCGACCCGCAAGGTCAAGGATTTCGCGACAGACGTCATGTTGAATCATCATCCGGAAATGAACAAGAAAGAAATTCATGAATTGCTTCGTAACCGTTTCGCGCTGATCGGCCTTGATCCGCGTGTGCTTAACAACTATCCGGTCGAATTGTCCGGTGGAATGAAACAGCGCGTTGTGATCGGCATATCTACGCTTATGGATCCGAAGGTCGTCATTGCCGACGAGCCAAGTTCTGCACTTGACGTTTCGACGCAGAAGTCGGTCATCAAAATGCTTATGGATCTTATGGACAAGGGAATCATCGGAAGCATGATCTTTATTACTCATGAGCTTCCGCTTCTCTACCATGTGGCCGACGATATTGCCGTCATGTATGAGGGCAAGTTTGTCGAGGTCGGCAAGACCGATCAGATAATTTTCAGACCGCAGCATCCATACAGTCGTGAACTTATGGACGCGATCACAAAACTCTCCTCCGAGGGTGAGCGTTACGATGCAAAAGATAAGAAAGGGGTGGTGGCATAATGGCAACAGGAACCCCGCTTATTTCGGCAAAAGGTCTGACCTGTACCTTCGGCCACGGTAAGAAGAAATTCACCGCGGTCAATAAGGTCAATTACGTTATCAACGATGAAGAGATCATCACGATCGTCGGCGAATCCGGCAGTGGCAAGACAACGCTTGCGAAGATGATGCTTGCTCTTCAGAAGCCAGCTGCTGGTGAGCTGCTATTCAGTGGCAAGGCGATTACCGACAAGCACGAACACTGGCGCAAGGTGCAGGCGGTTTTTCAGGATCCGTTTGCTTCGTTCAACCAGTTCTTCACGGTACGTAGTCAGCTTCTTGCGTGCTTCAATCTGTTCACCGAGAAATATACGGTCGATCAGAAAGAGCTGATGATCGACAAATCTTTGCGTTCCGTCAATCTCGACCCCGATGCGGTGAAGGAAAAGTATCCTTTTGAACTTTCCGGCGGGCAGATGCAGAGACTGCTTATCGCGAGAATTTTCCTGATCCGCCCGAAAATCCTTATCGCCGACGAGCCGACTTCGATGATCGATGCGTGTTCGCGTGCGTCAATCCTCGACCTTCTTCTTGATCTCAAGAAGGAATTGAAGATGTGTATTATTTTTATAACTCACGACATTGGCCTTGCGCACTATGTCTCCGACAGGGTGTTCGTGATGTGCAAGGGCGAGATCGTCGAGAACGATCACCCCGACAAGGTTATCAAAGATCCGCAGCATCCCTATACCAAGAAGTTGCTCGATGATATTCCGGTGCTTCACAAAGATTGGCTGAGACCGGCCAAGTAAGTTTCCGGTGAATTTAAAAAGCCCCGCTGCGAGTTTCGCGGCGGGGCTTTTTTTATAGATAAGCGTGAAAAAGATGTTCTATCTCTTTTCCGCCAGATATTTCATATAGTCACCCTCGAAGACCTTGATCTGTCCGTGGTCAACTTCAAAAACACGGTTGGTGATTTCTCTCAAAAAGAATCTGTCGTGACTGACAAGAAGCAACGTGCCTTCGTATCTCTTGAGCGCATCGAGTAAAATCTCGCGGGACTTAAGATCGAGATGGTTTGTTGGTTCGTCTAAAACGAGGCAGTTGTATGGAGTGGTGAGAAGCCAGGAAAGAATTACTCGCGTCCTTTCGCCGCCGGAAAGATATTTGATTTTTTTGAAAACCTCGTCGCCACGAAACAGAAATGCGGCGAGCAGGTTGCGGATCGTGCCGTCGTTGGCTTGCGGCAGATGCGATTGCAATTCTTCGACGATGGTTGCTTCGGGGTCGAGTTTCTCCAGCGAGTATTGACCGAAGTAGCCAATCGAAATGCTCGGCCCGATTGCAACTTCGCCTGTTGTCGGCTCGGTGAGTCCGCACAGCACTTTGAGGAACGTAGATTTACCCGCGCCGTTTACTCCGACCACCGCAATACGATTCTGTCGCATGACGGTTGCGTTTAGTCCGGCGAAAACAGGCTTGTCGCTGCCATCGGAATTCTTCCAGGTCTTGCCAAGATCTTTTATGATAGCGACATCATTGCCGCCGCGCGGGATTTCAGGTAGAACAATCTCGATTGTCGCTTCGTCGGTGGCAAGTTCG
Source organism: uncultured Fibrobacterota bacterium (assembly GCA_903862805.1). Lineage (GTDB taxonomy): Bacteria > Fibrobacterota > Chitinivibrionia > Chitinivibrionales > CAIOZP01 > CAIOZP01. The sequence goes on along the minus strand of CAIOZP010000517.1, from coordinate 1,586 downwards.
ACACGTTCAATCTTGTCGAGTTTTTTGATGCGCGACTGAACTTGCGCGGCATGACTGGCGCGAGCCTTGAAGCGTGCGATGAATTCCTCTTCCTTCTTGAACATGCTCTGCTGGCGGTTGAACGATGCTTCGTTCTGATCGAGACGAATCTCTTTTTCGCGTTCGTAGAAATCGTAGTTGCCGCCGTAGGTTGTAACGACTCCGTTTGCAACCTCGATTACCTTTTTCACAAGGCGATTCATGAAGTCGCGGTCGTGGGTGGTCATGAGGACTGCACCTTCAAAATTGCGAAGCCACTCTTCAAGCCAGATGATTGTTTCCATGTCGAGATAGTTGGTCGGCTCGTCCATGATGATGCAGTCGGGTTTGACAATCAGAACCTTTGCAAGCGCAATGCGCATCTTCCAACCGCTGCTGAAATCTTCGACCGGTTTTTTATGTTCGTCTGGAGATATTCCCAGGCCGGTAAGGATCGTTTGTGCTTCACTCTCGATGTCAAAGCCACCGCGTGATTCAAACTCGGTCTGATCGTCGCCCATTTTTTCGAGAATGGTTTCCATTTCTTCGGGATATAGATTAGGATCGCAAAGCTTTTCCTCATAAATAGAAAGGTGCGCGGCGAGTTCGGCTACACGGGCGTTTCCTGCCATCACTTCTTCAAGAGCCGATCGTCCTTTCATATCGCCTGTGCTTTGTGAGAAGTAGGCAATGCGGGTGTTGTTCTGGATGCTCACGCTACCGGCATCTGGTTTGTCTTCGCCGACGATCATTCGGAAGAATGTTGTTTTACCAGCACCATTTGGGCCGACAAGTCCAACTTTTTCTCCTGCATAAACCTGAAAGCTGGCCTCGGTATAAAGCGGAACTCCGCCCATGAATCTTGAAACATTGGAAACGTTGATCATTGTACCTCTTTTTTGTGCCCCAAAATAATTCAGGATGAACATAAATACCGCAGTTAACGGGAACTGATTTCGCGAATATCTTGAGATGTGTTGGCTTCGCCCCTACTTCGTGGTGATTTGTCTGATTCCATTGTTGGCCGGTTGAAAGCCGTGACGGATAAGCCTGCAATACCTGCGCAGTACTTACTATGACCTTGTCTCTCAAGGGCTGCTCTATATATTCGGTTTTCCAACGAGATCGAGGCTCATTTTTGAAGCATATCCGATGAGATATGTTAAAAAAGTGAAACGAAGGACGGGGCTTGTAAAGGTTCAGCAGGAATCATAATTTGCAATAGCTTTCTTAATTGGTAGTCGGACTTAACCTAAAAAGAGGAGGCTCGCAATTTATCGCAGACAAAGGGCTTCCTCTGGACTACAAAACTGCACAATCTCGATCCAAAGAAATATATCGAACTCCTTCTCGAAAAACTTCCCGCGATGAAGTCTTCGGAAATAGATTCATTCCTGCCTTGGAATCTTGTCTGAGGAGTGCGGTAGATGTACTTCGTAGAATGGTTACCTCTGTGTGACGCCAAATCCCGTATGACCTCACCCAAATAGGGCCGAAGCTCCTTGAATATCGTTTTCTTGCGATACTTTGGTATCCATACGCATGATATTTACAATCCCATGCGGTAT
>CAIOZP010000516.1 GCA_903862805.1 uncultured Fibrobacterota bacterium | reverse complement strand
CGCGAAAAGCGTCGTGACAATTGCGTAGGCATCGCCGTCGATCGCCGCAACAAGGTCGTGAATGAATTTGAACTCGCCCTGACTTCCCTGAAGCGAAAGCATCGCCTGTTTCATCGGCTCAAAGGTCATCATCAATCCGATAAGCGTTCCAAGGAAACCGAACTTTAGCGTTGTACGGTTGATAGTGATATGCAGCTTCAGGAACTTCGTAGCCGACTCGTCGCGGCGCATACCGGCGTGTTCCATCATGCGCTCGATGCCGTCGGTTTCGCCTTTGAGACCAAGCTCTATCCATCGCAATAGCGTATCGCGGATGTGACATGCAAGCGACGCGCTCTGGAGCTTTTCCTGTAGATCAACAAGGTCGGGTTTGTCACCGGCCTCTCTCACAAGCTTGATCGCCTTGCGCGCCTTGCCGGTTCCACGTCGAAGCGTTCCGAGCTGTGACAATGCGCTGAACTGACCGAACACGAACAGTGCCATGATCGAACAGAGAAATAGGTCTTTGTACCAATGATGCTGGTAGAAGAAAAATGCAGCAACACCCGCAGCTATCAATGGTATCGGCATCATCAATGAAATAGTGATCAGTCTCGAACATGCCCGCAGATGATGATCTGCCTGACCGAGCGTTGAGTAAACCTCGTTTGAATTCCTTTTGGGACTCATATCATTTCTCCTGATTTTTTCTGTAGTCGAATCGGACGCCTGCCCACAGCGAAAGATCGTATCTGTGCAGATTCCAGAAATGGAAACGCCCGCTGCAAGGATCTATTGTCATCGTGAAATTTCCGTGATCGGTTCGCTTTAGCGTTCGTTTGATTTCGGGAAATGCAAGTTCAAGACCCGGCACCCATTCCTCTCTCGCACTTGTCAAGGAAAGTCCCCATGTGCCAAAGAATGTCGGCATCTCGCTCAAATGAATATCGAGAATCGGCCCAACATAAACACCCGGATCTATCACGAGATTGCACCGAAGGTATCCGAACTTGAACATGATCTCGTGAGTGATGTTGTGCATGTGCGATTCGTCCCAATAGAAATCGGCCGCCGAAGAATCGGTGGTATCGCGTGTGATCTGTTTCAACACCGCATCTCCGAGCCAGAAGTATTCGGGAATAAGTCCGCCGGACTGACGGAGTTCGTATCGCAAATACGGCACGCCAACTGTAAGCGAGAATGAATACCTACGGTTGAAATTTAGAGAATCATGGTATAGGTCTTGCGCCCATGGGCCGAGGTTCCATGTGTATTCGTATCCGCCGCCGACGTATGCCACAAAGACTTTCGCAAGGAACGCCGCGTTTGCTTTTTGCTGAAAGGTTGAAACATAGTTGTCGATGCCGTTGACCGCATCGCCGATTTTTATTCCGGTTGCCCAGTCGCCTTCATCAAGCAGCGTGCGGAGCTTTGTTTTCCGGTCAATCTTTTTAGCTGTCATTACATGGAAGAAGTTCATCTGCTTGTAGCGCGGCTTTATCGTCGTGTCGATCACTCCGTTCTGTACGGATGCCT
>CAIOZP010000515.1 GCA_903862805.1 uncultured Fibrobacterota bacterium | reverse complement strand
CTGGCATTCCGAGCACGTCTTTCGTCTTCTTCACGAACTTTTCGCTCAGCAGCAATCCGTTGTTGTTCTGCCTCATAATCCCGCTTTTTAGTGGACAGGAAATCCCTTGCAGAGGATATCTGTTTCTGATCATTCTTGGTTTTTATATATTTATTTGCTGCCTTAAGATTATCTTCCGCACAACTAAAATTATGAGTCTTTCGTTCTTTAGTTGAACCGCCTCGGATTAAGGAGGCCGCAATGCTGATGAATCTTCAGCAGAAAGTAAGCGACGTCTCGATACCCATAGGCCATACGTTTTAACCGCTTGATCTTGTTATTGATCCCCTCAGAGATGGCCGAGGTGATCCGCTGCTCAAAGAAGTTTAGGACGTAGTGCCGCTTGCGAAATAGTTTCATTGCCAGCTCTTTGAATGGGGCAAGCCCTGAGCGGAGGGCGTCACCAATCCAGGCTCTCAGGGCCGGTTGGGCATCCTTCTTCTGTCGATACTCGTAAATGGTTGCAAACTGTTCTTTGAGAAGCATGGCTTTATAAACCGGTTCGTTCAGCTGTTCCAGGCGTTTGAGTACCTGGGTTTTCTTCCGTGACGGTTTGTTGCGCAAGAGGATGAATCGCTGCTTGCAGTGCAACAGTCCGGCAAGTTCTTCCTGGGTTGAATCTTTCTTCGCCTTAGCCAACTCCTGCTTGCGCACGTCATCCATGGCGGCACTCAGGTAGGACTTGACGTGGAAGTGGTCCAGAACAATCAGGGCATTTTTTGCATAGTACCGAGAGGAAGAAAGAAATCCTTTTGCCCCATCGCAGGCAACCACTTCGATTGCGGCACGTTCACTTTCTGTCAGGGTTTCGTAGAAGCCATCAAGGACCGCCTTGCCGTGTTTGTCGTGGTTCCAGATGACGGCACGTTTGTCTATATCAACCACATTGGTAACGTAGGAGTGCCCTTTCTTCCAGGCAACCTCGTCCACGCTCATTGCTCTGGGAGCGGGAGTCGGAGCCAATAGATCATCAGCCTTCTCTTGGAGCATGGCTCGATCTATCCGGTAAACCACCTCGTCATCAAGGCCAAAGAACCAGCCAGCTTCAGTGTTGGTGGTGATTGCGGTAAGCCGGTTAATCTGCTCGGCAAAGCGCCTGGTATAGCGGCCATGAAGCCACGTCAGATGCTCAACGTGGATACCGCCGTCAGGACAGCGACACTTGCGTTTCTCCAGATAGAGAAACACGCGGCGACCGAGAAGTGGCAGATCTTCGGCACGCATCTGACCTCTGCTATGGACTGACGTATGTTCAGCTCCACACCATGAGCAGATCGGAGGCCCAATGTTGTCAGCTACATCAACAACGAGATGAAGGTGATTGTCGCCACAATCAAGCGCGTCTACAACGACAATATCTGGCAGATTGAGCAGCTCCGTGATAGTCTCAAAATGCATCGGGTCAAGCCTCCTTTTCGAGGAATTTGTCGGGAAACAAAAACCTATCAGAAAACGGCTTGATCCGGTGCAACTATACTATTTGTGAAAGAGCAGCATTGGACTTAGGCTTCAACCAACATCAACTAATTTACGAAAGAATCAAAATTATAATTGGATGCACAATTGTGGGATTCACTAATTAATTCGTTGAAGCTCGAATTATCAATCTTATCCGTAAAGTCGAAGAGGTCGTCAGCATGTGCAAAACATATAGCGACTAAAAAATACAGGCAAACAGTAATATGAACTGTAAAAATTCTAT
>CAIOZP010000514.1 GCA_903862805.1 uncultured Fibrobacterota bacterium | reverse complement strand
ATAATACGGAACCCTGCTCCAGATATCTGCTATCCGACATAAACTACACTCTGGGCCATGCTTTTTCATTGATGGCCAGGATCACAAAATCCTCCGTCTATTACATCAAAGCCATACAGCCACTCAACAAATCCATAGAATTAAACTCCGGGGACATGAGGCCCTATCAAGCACTGGGAGAGATATACCTGGAAACCGGCCAGCGCGACCACGCGGAAGAAATGATCTATAAAGGCCTGCAAATCAATCCGCAGTCCAAGGCGCTGTTGCGCATGTACAAGAAGGTAGGCAGCAAACGACCGCTACCCACGGTGATTCCCGGCGCCGCCGAACCCTCTGCTCGCAAGGATGAAGTGACCATAACCAACAACCCAGAAAAACCTGGCTCAGTCACAAACAATTTGGAAGCGACAAGCGGCATTGCCAATACAAAACCCGGCCCGCAGAAAATAGATTCGATCAGTCCTGTGCAGGACATCAAGCACGGAGGCTGCCGCTTCTGCCCCGATGACACAAACGCGAAAGGCAATCAAGGCAATCAAGCGACAGTTCCAACTCCAGGCAAAGTGGGTAACGATCCATATTGCCGTTTCTGCCCATGATTCGAACATCCTGGGAAGCGCTGATTCATTCGACTTCGTTCATGGTTCGACAGGCTCACCACGAACGGAAGCCATGGGTTTTCGTTCGGCCTGAGCTTATCGAAGGATTTAATCATTGGTTCCCGATAATATCGATGTTTTCTTTAACAAGGACATGGTCAGGGAACGAATCTAAGATCTGTTCAGGATGCACTGATTTATTCGTCATGCCCGCGCAGGAACGACGAATCCTATTTATTCAGTGCTTCCCTCACTCGTGGTAGGTGTCCGGTGACGAATTTACCGAGCTATGCCGTATTCGCAGGCACATCCGGCCGATGCGGTTTGGGCGTTCACACCATAGACTGGGTACGCCCCCTGGCGGAAGCCGGTTACCCCGTCACGCTGATCGCATATGACAAAGACTTCTTTAGCGCTTACCTCAAGGACAGCCCCGTCCGTGTTGTGCATCTTCCCTTGCCGGATAGCGGCACTTTCCAGGAAACCTTCAGAGCATGGTCCCGGGCGCTGAAGCCGTATCCTGCTCAACGTGCGGTTCTGACTCGAGGCGTAGGTGGTTCGTGTTCACTCTCCGTCCTGGCTGCACTGCGCTATCGTTACCCCCGTCTTTACACGATTGAGCATGCAATGGCCAATCTACCGCAGATCGCCTGGGGAAAGCCGGAGCTTGAACAGTCACCGCTTCGCACTGCGCGTAACAAGCTGGCAGCCTGGTTGGTAGACCGATCCATCTCCGTTGCCGAATGCACCAGACAGTCCGTGATTGATCAATACGGATTTCCGGAAAACAAGATCGTGACATGCCATAACTGGGTCGATGTTGACAGGTTCAAGCCGGACAGGGAAACACGTGCGCGTCTGCGCGCCGAGTATGGAATCGATGAAAATGCCTTTGTGATAGGCTTCGTTGGCCGGTTGGTGAAAGAAAAAAGAGTGGATGTCATCATCAATGGATTCGCCGAATTCATGGCTTCGACAACAAGGGAGTCTCATCTTGTATTGGTCGGCGCCGGCATGACGGATGCCTTGCATGAGCTGACCTCGGAATTAAAATTAACCGACCGCGTGCACGTCGTCGGCATGGTCAGCGACACGGCCCCCTGGATGAGTGCCATAGACACGTTGATCTTGGCCAGTGATTCGGAAGCATTTCCTTTGGTAGGTCTCGAAGCCATGGCGAGTGGTGTCGTTTTTCTGGCTCAACCGGTGGGAGGAATTCCGGAGTATGTCGATCACGGTGAAAACGGCTTCCTCGCAAACATGGGTACATCGGAGCAACTCGCCGTCCTGTGGCTCAAGATTTCCAACATGGCATTGGATGAGAGGTTGCGAATTCAGGCAAATGCGCGACGCACGGCGGTTGAATACTTCCGGCCCGAAGTGAATCTGTCCAGATTCCTGGAGGCACTGGATGCACCGGAAGCCGGTGATTTATTGCGTGGCAAGGAAGGCAACAATGGTACAACCCACCTTTTATAAAGGACTCCAGGATGGGCAGCATTGTCAGCAAGCATTATTGGGAAGAGGGCTATTCGGAAACGAAGCCGCAGATTCATTCGCAAAAGAACGATGTCGTGAGATGCTGGATTGAAAAACATGTGCCTGCCGCCGAGGTAGGGCAGCAAGAGTCAGCCATCGAAATCGGTTGTTACCCTGGACGATACCT
>CAIOZP010000513.1 GCA_903862805.1 uncultured Fibrobacterota bacterium | reverse complement strand
TATTCCCTCCATAATAGTTGTTAGCACACTGATTTTCGTGTCGCTAAAATTTCATAGCGATGTGGCGGCGGGCTTGTCGTCGATCGCGGCACTTGGAATCTGGTACGGTATTCTCTTTCTCGTGCGCGACATCATTTCAAAAAATTTCGTATTCATGGCTGAGCTAAACCGCGAACAGGAGTGACAGTGAACCTTACAGTCATAATTTCTTCGGTCGGAGCCATGGCGGCGGTTGCGCTGCTGATGGCGGTTGTTATCTGGATCGTGGCGCGGCAGTTTCATGTCGAGGTTGATCCACGAGTCGATGAAGTCTTTGAGATGCTGCCAGCTGCCAACTGCGGCGGCTGCGGATCCCCTGGCTGCAAGGCTTTCGCAAATCGAGTGGTCGAAACATCAAAGACTGGATCAATCGAAGGGCTTTCCTGTCCTGTTGGCGGATCGGAAGTGATGGCAAAGATCGCATCATTCCTTCATATAGAAATAACCGAAAAGGTTCCGACGCTTGCGGTTGTTCGCTGCAATGGCTCGAAAATCAACGCACCGGCGAAGGTCACGTTTGACGGGCCAAAGAGCTGTGCGGTTGCTCATTCGCTTTTCAGCGGCGACTCGGGTTGTCCGTTCGGATGCCTCGGTTGCGGCGACTGCGAGAGGGCATGTCCATTCGATGCGATTTACATAGATGCGACGACAGGGCTTCCGGTGGTTGTTGATGCCAAGTGCGTTTCGTGTGGTAAGTGCGTGAAGGCTTGTCCAAGACACATCATCGAGATCCGTCCGAAGGGTGCCGAAGGCAAGCGCGTTTTTGTCAGCTGCATGAACACCGAGAAGGGTGGAGTTGCCCGCAAGAATTGTTCGGTCGCCTGCATCGGTTGCGGCAAGTGCGCGAAGGTTTGTCCGGTGACTGCAATTACAATAGAAAAAAATCTCGCCTACATAGACGCGGCAAAGTGCACATCGTGTAAAGCCTGCGTCCCTGAATGTCCGACCAAAGCAATTCTGGCGACATTCTGATCATGATAAAAAATTCAATATCAATAAACCTCAACGGAACAGGCAGGAGACCGTCGTGAAGCTCAAGACGTTCCGGTTAGGCGGAGTTCATCCGCCGGAGAATGAGCTCGGCCGCGGCTCGAAGATCGAGACCATCGGCCTGCCGAAAAGGGTATTTGTCCCTCTCGCGCAACATATCGGCTCGCCTTCAGAGGCGCTTGTGCAGAAGGGTGATCCGGTCAAGGTCGGAACACTTATCGCGCGTGCCGCAGGATTTGTATCGACCGGCGTTCATTCGCCGGTGTCTGGCGTTGTTGCCGGTGTCGAAGATGTGATGAGCGTTGCCGGATACAAGCGTCCGGCCATCGTTATCGATGTCGATGGCGACGAGTGGGAAGACTCGATCGACCGCAGCACGGCCTTGGTAAAAACCACCGAGCTTACCGGCCGACAGATCGTCGAAAGAGTTGCCGCATCAGGAATCATCGGTATGGGCGGCGCGGGTTTTCCGACGCATGTGAAGATGTCGATTCCGGAAGGTCGCAAGGTTGATCATTTGATAATCAATGGTGTCGAGTGCGAGCCTTACCTTACAGCCGACCATCGCCTGATGCTCGAACGCGCCGACGAGATCCTTGCCGGTGTGTCGTTCATGATGAAGGCGCTGTCGCTGAAGTCAGCTACAATCGGCATTGAAGCAAACAAGCCCGATGCTATTGAGATAATGACCCGCGTGGCACTTCAGTGGCCCGGCATTTCGGTTCAGCCGTTAAAGGTTCAGTATCCGCAGGGCGCAGAAAAACAGTTGATAAACGCGGTCGCCGGTCGCGAGGTTCCATCTGGCAAACTGCCTTCCGATGTCGGCTGCATAGTTGACAACGTGGGAACGGCTCTGGCGATCTACGAAGCGGTTGCAAAGAACAAACCGCTTATCGAGCGCGTTGTATCTGTCACCGGCAAGCCGCTTTCACGTCAGGCGAATTTCCTTGTTATAATTGGTTCAAGCGCCGAAAATCTTTTCGGCGCACTTGGCGGACTTCGAG
>CAIOZP010000512.1 GCA_903862805.1 uncultured Fibrobacterota bacterium | reverse complement strand
TCGTCGTTCATGATTTCGCAAATCACGCCGGAAGGATAATGGCCTGCAAGTCGCGCGAGGTCAAGCGAGGCTTCGGTCTGGCCGGTGCGCACAAGCACGCCGCCTTCACGGGCGCGAAGCGGAAACATGTGACCCGGCTTGACAAAATCGGAAGGTCTCGCCGAGGGATCGACAAGTTTACGCACGGTGTTGCTGCGATCTGCGGCAGAGATGCCGGTTGTTGTTCCTTCGCGTGCTTCGACCGAAACGGTGAACGCTGTTTCGTAGGGCGAAGAGTTGTCGTGAACCATCGGCGAGATGCCGAGTTCGTCAAGGCGGCGGCCTTCAAGACTGATGCAGATCAGTCCGCGGCCGTGTGTTGCCATGAAGTTGATTTTCTCTGGTGTGCAGGCATCGGACGCGAATGCCAGATCACCTTCGTTTTCGCGGTCTTCGTCATCAACGATGATGACCATCTCACCGGCACGGTAGCTCTCTATGACTGCTTCAATTTCTTCAAAGGATTTCAAAATCCGCTCGACTCCATCAGGCTTAGTAAATCGGGGCCGTTATTCTCAGGTTGCCCGCTGTATTTCAACATGCGGAAAATATACCGCGCCAGCACATCACATTCGATGTTGACGATGTCACCGGCCTTGACATCGCGCATGGTTGTCGATGCAATCGTGTGTGGAATCAATGCCACCGCGATCTCGCTGTCGGTGCTTTTTGCAATTGTCAGACTGATGCCGTCGATCGCCACCGATCCTTTTTCAGCAAGAAGCGGCGCGAGTTCCGGCGGGAATTTTATCCAGCGATAAATGCTGTCGCCGCTGCGTTCGTCGCGGATCATCGTTCCCGTTCCGTCAACATGCCCCTGAACAATATGTCCATCGAGTCGCCCGCTTGCCGGAAGCGCGCGTTCCATGTTCACGATGCTTCCGTTTGACTTATGTGAAAGTGATGAACGGTCGAGCGTCTCGGAAATCGCGTTGAACTCAAGTTTTCGTCCGTTTATGGCAACAACCGTAAGACACACGCCGTTGATTGCGACAGAATCTCCGATACGAACATCGAAGTGCTTAAGCGCAGGCTCGATAGTTATGGTCGCGCTGCGGTCACCACGTTTGATTGCTGCGATTGTTCCGATTGTTTCGATCAGGCCTGTGAACATTTTTCTGTCCTTGTTTTCGAGTAGAAAATAATTCCCGTCTTGGACACGATTACGGAGATTTGAGGATTGACATGATTAATCCTGTTTGAGCGGCGGAAATGGTCTTATGCCGATAATCGCTTGGTATCTGTAGTTACCATTTTACCCTTGTTTGGTATCGACGGTTAACGGAATGTTTTGAGGCAGGAAGATATAAGACACATATCTGAATTGGTCCGCTAAATTAATCCCATGAACGCAACATCAGCGCGGATTTTCTTGTATGAATTCTGACACATGGGCGATTGACGACAGAGGAACATAGGAAGGCAGCAGTTCGATTAATCTTTCGGATTTCAGATCGGATAACGGTGCAGAATCTATTCGCATTTTGTCAATCATGGATTTCTCAAGCCAATACAACTTCTTCAAAAGGGAGGACTGATGAACAGAATCTTGAAATCGGCCGCACTGCTCATGGCGGCGAGTGCAATGGGCTGGTCGGCGACGATCACGCTTCAGCAGGGATCGAACAGCTACAGCGGTTGTTCCGACAGTTATATGGAAAGCGGAATCACTCACGACAGTTACAATGGTTCCGTCACCGTTCACGGATCTGAAGACCGAATAGGAGTCGGCGAACTCAGCTACACCTGAAGCCAGTGTCTCTATTCGATCCGTGGGATCGTGAAATTCGATTTGTCGTCTGTCTCTGTTCTTCAAAACGCTACGATCACAAGTGCAAAACTCAGATTGTATGCCAAGTCGAAGCATTTGAGCAATTATCCGAATGGCTCAAAGGATGGCTATACTCACAACAACTACGACAAAGGCGTGTACGAGGCATCAAAGTCCTGGGATCAAAGTACCCTTACATGGATGAGCTATTATGGTCAGGCGTATGAGGCAACAAACAGTGCTTACGGAATAGGAAATTACGGAAGCCGACCGATGCCATCTTCATGGCTCGCAACCTGTACAAACCATAATTTGACCTCATGGGATGAATGGGATATCACTTCATCGGTGCAGAAATATTTGTCCAATTCATCGGCAAATTACGGATGGATTGTGCAAATGGAATCCGGTTCCAATGATCCGAGTTGCGAGTATGCTTCGTCGGAATATTCCGATGCTACATTACGCCCGGAGCTTGTGATAACCTACACATCAGGTACACCAGCAACGCAGTTCAGCCTTACAACAAATGCTACAAACGGAACGGTTATTAAATCACCGGATGCTGCTACATACGATTCGGCAAGCACTGTTCAGCTCAAGGCGACACCGGCACACGGATATAAGTTCGCAGGATGGAGCGGATCGGTAACGAGCAGTACTAATCCATTGTCTGTCACAATGAATTCGAACAAGAACATTACCGCGAACTTCACACCTATAGACGGAATTCTCATGCCGATAACGTCAAGTGGAAATTCAGTGTCAATAAACGGCGACACAATGTTCTACGACGACAACGGGCCTGACAGTTCATACACTCAAGGCTTGAATTCTGTTCTGACCATGGAAGCTGGCGATTCGACACACAAAATCTCAATTGTGTTTGACTCACTCTACACGGAACAGGGCTATGATTCGCTGATATTCTACGACGGCCCGTCTACGTCGTCTCCGGTGATCAGTGCGTGGACTGGAACTACGAATCCAGGTACTATCTCTTCGTCAACAAAGTACCTGACAATTCGCTTCGTCTCCGACAGTGGTGGAGAGTATTACGGCTGGATCGCAACGGTGAAAAGTTCGCCTCAAACACCAATCTTCGCCGTCAATTCGGTTGCAAAGCAATTCGCATCTGTCAAAGGATCAATGCTGAGTATCAACGCCGGAAGTGATGCAAAGGTTTCGTTCATTGCATCCAATGGGCGCTGTTTGAAGGAGCTTTCAAACGTAAGTGGTTTTTCAGTGATTGACATGACGAGAATTGGACTTTCGGCTGGAGTCTATCTGGCGAAGATCTCTTCAAAGGAAGGAATGTCCGGTTCGATCAGGTGTATTGTGAAATAAAATCTGATAGTTGAAGTTCATGTGCAAGGGGCTACCTCAAAATGAGGCGGCCTCTTTGGTTTTGATAGATGCCCTTTGGAAAATCTACTTTTTATCATAAAAAACCACGAACCATTTTACCTACCTTCCACAATCATCGGGAGTGTATTTTAGCGTCCGAAAATTTGTATCAACAAATCAATTTACAAAAAGGGAATGCCATGAGCACCACCAACAAGTACGGTCATTTTGACGATCATGGACGCTATGTCATCGACAATCCATACACGCCGGAGCCTTGGCTTCATTACCTCATTCGCGTTGAACAGCCAGGCACGCAGACATTCTGTTCAGGCGTTTCCTATGCTGGCGGCGGCTTCGATGTGAAGGGTACGCACGAGAATACTTTTGTTGACACCCAGCTTCACCTCAACGATGGCGATGGCAATGGTCGTTATGTTCTTATCAAAGACAAAAAGTCAGGCGAAGTCTTCTCGACCGCATGGCAGCCTATTCGCAATCCGAATCAGAAGTACAAAGTGACGCTCGATTTCGGTCGCATCGACTTTGAGTCTTCCTGCAATGGTCTTGAGGTGAAGAACACAATGTTCGTGCCAAAGCATTTCGATGGCTGGATTCAAAACATCACGATCAAGAACACGACTTCCGAAACCAAGGATCTCCAGATTTTCCCGTATGTGCCGATCCACATGGGCGATGCGCTGATCCGTCTGCTCGCTGGCGACAATGACGGTTTCTTTGGTGGTGCCGCGTTCGACCGTGATCTCAATGCGATTGTGTTCCGACGTCATCACGGCACCAACGTGAACGACGATCCGGCGAAGATCAACGGAATGCTCGGCAATGTCGCCGCGTTTTATTCAACGCTGAATAACAGCAGCACAGAATATGAAACCAGCCTCGAGCGAGTTCTTGGTGGACGCTTCAATACGCTTGCGACAGCCGAGGGCATCAAGGCCGGAAAGCTATCAAATAAAGATCAGGCCTATTTGCGTCGCACTATCGGATTGTTCCTCAACGAAGTTTCTATCAAAGCCGGTGAGACAATCGAATTTGCAGTAGCTCTTGTTGCCGGTTCCACTCAGGATTACTACCTGAATAACAAATCGCAGATCAAAGGGTTCCTCGCATCTGTCAATAACGCCGCAACCCGCGCCGAGTGGCTTGCCGAGTCAACAGACTGGTGGAAGAAGCACATGGGTATGCTCAAGCTAAGCTCACCCGAAGCCAAGATCGACCGTGCCTTCCGCTGGCTTCAGTATCAGTGCCAGATCGTCTTCGTGCTCAACCGCATGAAGAGCCGTTTCCACACCGGCTACGAATACGGCTGGGGCTTCCGCGACATATTGCAGGATGTCAATTTCTATTTGCCCTACGAGGCCGACAAGGTCAAGGCCGCGCTCAAGCACATTGCCACGCAGATGTTCACCAACGGAATCTGCTACCATAATTTCTTCATCGATCAGCCCGGTAATCGCGGCGTTGAAGCATCCGACGATCCGCTGTGGCTGCCAAATGCGGTCATCAAATATTGCAAGGAAACCGGCGACTTCAAGTTCCTCGACGAGGTCGTTGACTACGCCGAAGTCCGCGAAGGAACACCGGGTGTTAGCGGAACAATTCTCGAGCACTGCACCAAGGCCCTCGATCGCGTCTGGACCGACTGCTCGCCGCGTCATCTTCCATACATGAAAGACTGTGACTGGAACGACGACCTCAACGAGAAGCGCGTCAACGGCGAACCACGCCGCACGATGGAATCGATCATGGTCGCACAGCAACTTGTAAAAGCAAATCGCGACCTCGCCGAGCTGTTCACCGCATCTGGCAAAAAGACCGAACTTGCTTCCGAATACATCAAGCGTGCCGATGTCGTACTCGAAGCCATCGAGAAATACGGCATTGACAAAGAGGGATATTACAAACGCGCCATCGCCTGCGACGGATCCGAAGATCTCGGCACAAGCAGTGCAGAGTTCGGCCGCATTTACCTTGAGCCTCAGGCCTTCGCAGTCCTCTGCGGATGCACCGGCAAGGAACGCGCCGAGAAGGTTATCGCAGCTGTCAAGAAAGATCTCGACACCGACTTCGGAGCGATGATCTGCTGGCCGCTCTACACCGACCTCGCCAACAAAAATATCCTTCCCAAAAAAACCTGGAACGTCGAAAAAGAACCACCGGCAATGAAGGAAAACGGCTCAATCTTCATGCACCTCAACGCATGGCTGGTTCAGGCATACGCGATTTTGGGCATGGGCAAAGACGCCGTCGCCTGCTACCTAAAAACTCTGCCAGAGAACATGTCGAGCGATCCCGACCGTTACAAATGCGAGCCTTATGTCTATCCGGAATACGTTCGCGGACGCGGAGGCGAAGAGCACGGACGCGGCGGCCACACATGGCTCACCGGAACCGCGCCAACCATGCATCAGGCCGTTGTCGAATACATCTTCGGTCTTCAAGCTGATTACGATGGATTGGTTGTTGATCCTTGCGTCGATTCATCATGGAAAGACTTCGCTGTAGTACGTAACTTCCGTGGTTCGACATACAACATTGCAGTGAAAAATCCGAGTG
>CAIOZP010000511.1 GCA_903862805.1 uncultured Fibrobacterota bacterium | reverse complement strand
GATCCTCCTGCGGAAGCATGACATGCCCTTCGCCAGAAGCCTCGGAGAGTGTATGAAATATTCCTGCGCGGCGGCGGCGCGGGGAATCGTGATCGAATCCGAAGTGCTTCGCAATCGCATCGGCCTTGTGAAAACCAACGCCCCAGATATCGTTGATCAGCGCATAAGGATTTGTCTGAATGATCATCTTCGCGTTGTCGCCGTAGGCCTTGTGAATCTTGGCAATCATTCCTGCCGAAACGCCGAAGTCCTGCAGGAAGAGCGTGAGTTCTGTAAGATGCCGGTGCCCCTGCCATGACGCTTTGATCATCGGCAGCTTGCGTTTTCCGATTCCCTTTACGTCAAGCAGCTTGTCGGGATGATTGTCGAGGATGTCGAATGTTTTCTCGCCAAATTCTCCCACAATTATTTCGGCAAGATGCGGGCCGATTCCATCAACAAAGCCGCTTGACAAGAGAGAACGAATCCCTTCGGTCGAAGTCGGTCTCACCGACTCGTAGCGATTCGCCTTAAACTGTCTGCCAAATTTTGCCGAGAGGTCGAAGTCGCCGAAGAGCTTCAGATTCTCGCCCTCGCGCGCCGAAGGCATTGTTCCGACCACAGCGTGAAGCTCGCCATTTTCGGCACGAAGACGCAAAACGGTATAGCCGTTGTCTTCGTTACGAAACGTGATGCGCTCAACCTGACCGGAGAGTTCCATCGTTCCCCTTATGTCAAGGAAATCCTGTTGTGATACCGAACGAAAAACTTTTCGGCGGTTCGCTCCTCAAGCAGCGTGAGTCCGCAGTTGTCGAAGTCGAACCAAGTGGTGTCGCCACTTTTGATACCAACAAATTTTTCGATGAGACGACTTGCAAAATACGCATGAGTGACAAGAAAAATATTTACTGGCCGCCCAAGATACCGGCGCAGAATTTCATTTCCCGTTTTGTCAACGCGCGCTTGTCCTTCTGCAAATGTCTCGTCTTCAAAAGGCATGGCTCCGGAAAAATTGTCCAGCAAAAAAATATTGCTGTCGCATATGTCAATCTGATCCGGCTGACCTGTACGAATCGGTATCTCTGCCGAAACATCTGTCTGCCAACATGCCTCGGCAAGGTTTCCCCAGACACAGGCTTTTCTGTTTGACGATTGGAGATACGGCGCGATGGTCTGCATTGCCCGACCATATGGGCTGACGAATATCTCATCAACAGAAAATGATTTATTGATGACAGAACTCAGCGCATCCGCCTGTGATTGCCCGAGCTCAGAGAGGTTATCGTGTGCGACTGTTGAGTAATCGCCGGTCATGTTTCCGACCGACTGCGCGTGACGAAGGAGGTAGAGATTCATTGTTATACGTCGCCGCGTTTCTGGAGCTTGCTCCATTCGTCCTTGAGTGTGATCGTTCTGTTGAACACCAAAGCATAGGGCTCGGAATCGACATCAACGGCGAAGTAACCGAGACGCTCAAACTGAAAGACATCTCCATCTTTCGCATTTGTCAACGACGGCTCTACTCTTGCCACCTTATTGACAGAAAGAGAATTTTGGTTCATCGACGAAATGAAATCCTGTCCTTCTGGAACGTCATCGGGATTCTCTTTTGTAAAGAGTGACCCGTAGAGTCGCACCTCGGATGGAAGCGATTTCTTCGCATCAACCCAATGCAAAGTCGCCTTGACCTTGCGCCCGTCCGGAGCATCGCCACCACGAGTCGCCGGATCGTAGGAACAGCGCAGCTCTGTAATATTTCCGCTCGCATCCTTCACGACCTCCTCGCACTTTATGAAGTAGGCATAACGCAGACGAACCTCGCGCCCAGGTGCAAGCCTGAAAAATTTCGCCGGTGGTTCCTCCATAAAATCTTCACGCTCGATAAGTATCTCACGCGAGAACGGAACCTTGCGGGTTCCCGCCGATTCGTCTTCAGGGTTGTTAATTGCATCGAGCTCTTCGACTTGCTTTTCAGGATAATTTGTTATCACAATCCTCAGCGGATCGAGCACGGCCATCACACGATTCGCGGCCTTGTTGAGTTCTTCGCGCACATGGAATTCGAGCAGCGCGAGGTCAACAGTGCTGTCTCGTTTGGCCACACCGACTCGCTCGGCAAATGCGCGGATCGCCGCCGCCGGATATCCACGCCGCCGCATTCCCGAAAGTGTCGGCATGCGCGGATCGTCCCAACCGTTCACATGCCCTTCTTTAACGAGGCGATGAAGTTTGCGCTTGCTCATAACAGTGTAGGTGATGTTGAGCCGCGCAAATTCTATCTGCCGTGGATGCGCACTCATGCCGCATTCGCGCACAACCCAGTCGTAGAGCGGGCGGTGATCTTCGAACTCAAGTGTACAAATCGAACTCGTGATTCCTTCAATCGCATCGGACAGCGGATGCGCGAAATCGTACATCGGATAAATGCACCACTTCGTGCCGGTGCGCGGATGCTCCGCCTTGACAATACGGTAAATCACTGGATCGCGCATGTTGATATTGGGCGAGCTCATGTCGATCTTCGCACGAAGAACATACCGCCCTTCATCGAACTCACCGGCTCGCATTCTGTCAAACAGCGCGAGGTTTTCTTCAACCGGCCGATCGCGATATGGACTGTGTTTGCCTGGCTCGGTAAGAGTTCCGCGATACTCACGCATCTGCTCGGCATTCAGCTCGCACACGAACGCCTTGCCGTCTTTAATGAGCTTCACAGCACACTCGAAAATAGTCTGATAATAGTCGGATGCATAGAAAAGATTCTGCCCCCAGTCAAAGCCGAGCCATCGCACATCACGCATGATCATGTCGATATATTCCTGCTCTTCCTTCGCCGGATTAGTGTCGTCGAGGCGCAGGTGGCAACGT
>CAIOZP010000510.1 GCA_903862805.1 uncultured Fibrobacterota bacterium | reverse complement strand
GGGAACGACCACCGTTATCAAGAGGTGGGTCAACCCGACTCCGGGACTCAGGGTTTTATTTTCGTGTCAAGCCAGTGCTTGATAAAAGGAATCGGCCGGAACGTATTGTCCCGGCCGATTCCTTTTTACATAGATAACAGTTACTTATTTGGCGTCTGTGTTCTGGCTGGCTTCAAATGCCTTTTGCGCAACTGCGGCTCGCTGTGCGCCTTCTTTGGTGAATGAAAAAGCGGATACCGCTTCAACCGATTTGTTCTTCTTCAGTTCGCCCATCTCTTTATTGAAAGTCCATGTGTCAATTGAAAGACCGAACGGAACCATCGTGTTGGTCTGAACCTGGACAACAAGCCCCATATCTTTTCCGCTCTTCATGTGAACCTTGCCGCCCCAGCCGTAAACGTAGTCAATGCTGTCGACTTCGATGATTGTTGACGAGGCGCTGTCTCCTATTGCGTATTCGGCACGCTGAACAATTTTGCCGCGATCCCCGTAGCCGTAACCTTCTATGTACATGCTTGAAAGAAGGTTGAAGTCGAAGTTAGCTTTCACGGCAACACTTCCTTCGCCGGGGAAATCCTGATTGACCACACACTCGTATCGACCGAGGTGCATCGACCAATATGACGCGGTGTCGGCTACTTTGCCTGAAACCATGAACCACACCTTCTTCTGCAGAAGTCCGCGCGCCTGGAACTCACTTTGCGCGCTTACCGAGCCAGCCATAACAGCGAGGACAAGAGCCGCTGCAATTCCGATTTTTTTCATAGATCCTCCGAGAACTTTTTGTACTGAAAAATCCGACCGATTGTTTACTCCTAAATATATTACGGAGATGGAAGAATCCGCAGACAATTCCGCAAAATCCGCCGTTTCAATTATTATTCCGACAAGGAACCGACCGGCACTTCTTGAGCGATGCCTCGGTTCACTTGCATCCGGTGGAGTCTTTTCGTCTGGCGTGCATGCCTTTGTCTGCGATGATTTTTCGGAAGAAGCGAACCGCGTCAGAAACAAAGCGCTGTGCGAGCGGGATGGCGTTACCTACATCCTGTGCGAAGGACGAGGCCCAGCCGCTGCACGCAATCGGGGAATCGCGGCATCTGATTCCCAGTGGTGCGCCTTTATTGACGACGACGCCATTGTTGCTCCTGAATGGTTAGGGACATTGATTGACACGGTGCGAATCTGCTCCCCGTATTGCATCGGTATCGAAGGCAGTGTTTTTCCAGAAGGCGACGGGCTGTGGGATCACGAGGTGATGAATCTTGATGGCGGATTGTTCATCACGGCAAACATGGTTTGGCGCAGATCGGCACTTGAATTGGCGGGAATGTTCGACGAGGATTTCCCAGGCCCTTTTGCCGAAGATCACGAGCTTTCGGTGCGTATGGAGCGCTACGGATTCACCGTTTTTGTCCCGCGAATGCGTGCATATCATGCCAGCCGGAAGCTCATCGGCTAAAAATCTCTTTCGGGAGTATTCAAGCGGCAACGGATGTATCTCGAATCCGAAATGCACTTCTGGCTGAAGCAGCATTCGCGCTACCACATGCGACGCGCGTCCGGCGGGTTTCCAAAACTGTTGCTGCGGACAATGCTCTTCAACGTCCTGATCGAAATACGAAGAAAGCCTTTGGCAAAACTTGTTTCGAGCCCG
>CAIOZP010000509.1 GCA_903862805.1 uncultured Fibrobacterota bacterium | reverse complement strand
GATAGAAGCGACTTTTTCGCACTGACCGGCAGCGGCGAAATCGTCAAGATCAGAAAGCATTCCGGGGAAATCTGCTATGCACAGCCGCAATGCTTTTTCGGCTATTGATTTATCGTTCATCAGTCTGCGCAGAAAACCTTCAGAATCAAAGACGCTTTTACCTGCGGAAGATTTTTGGGATTCTGATGGCAGAGATACGGCGGGGGATATTTCTCCAAGCCTGCGTCCAAGCACCTTCAGCAGGGATTCGGAACTAACGGGTTTGGCGAGATAGTCATTCATGCCCGATGCGAGACATTTCTCACGGTCGCCGGTGAGGGCATTTGCCGTCATGGCAATTATGGGCAGAACCGCAGCACGACTGCCAGCTTCGCCTGATCGAATGCGGCGTGTTGACTCGAATCCATCCATGACCGGCATCTGGCAATCCATTATCACGAGATCGCGGTCGTTGTTTCTGAGATATTCTATTGCAGCTGCGCCATCTTCGGCCATATCGACCTCGCAGCCGAAGCGCCTGAGCATCTCACGGGCAATGATGCGGTTTGTTTCGTTGTCTTCCACTATAAGAATCCGCGCGCCCCTAATTATTCCCGGCCTTACGAATGAGTCTCTTCTGTCAACTTGGGCGGCATTTGAAACAGGTGGGAGAGTTGCCGTGAACCAGAATGTCGAGCCTTTTCCATGCAGGCTTTCAACGCCGATTCTGCCGCCCATCAGTTCGGCGATCCGTTTGCAGATTGCGAGTCCGAGGCCGGTTCCGCCGAAGTTTCGCGTTGTTGAACTATCGGCCTGCGCAAAGGGCTGGAAGAGCTTGGGAAGATTCTCCTGTGAAATACCGATGCCGGTATCGACGACCTCGAATCGCAAAGTGTTGCCCGAAATATCGGATTTGTCGTGTTCGACTTTTAGCGTGACAGAACCTTCATCGGTGAACTTCACCGCGTTGGCTACAAGATTCGAGATGACCTGTTTGAGCCGCACCGGATCGCCGCAGACTGTATGACTTACAACATCGGCGATAGTCCATGTCACAGAAACGGGTTTGTTCATCGCGCCCATTTTTTGAATCTGCAAAACCGATTCGACTGCGTCAGGCAGATCGAAATCGACCTTCTCAAGTTCGAGCCGACCGGCATCGATCTTCGACATGTCGAGTATGTCGCTGACAATTGAAAGAAGTATTCCGCTGTTCGACATTATCATGTTCAGCCAGCGCTGCTGCTCGTCGTCGAGGTTTGACTGTTTCATCAATTCGGTAAGACCGACTATGCCGTTCAGCGGCGTGCGTATTTCGTGGCTCATTGTGGCAAGGAACTCGCTCTTCGCCTTGTTGGCAGTCTCGGCAAGCTCGGCTAAATGCTGCGCCTGCGCCGTGGCGTCCCTGAGCTTGTCGTTTGTTCTTTCTGCTGCGATATTTGCGGCATTCAACTGGTTGACGGCATTGCGACGCTCCGTGATGTCTTTGAGGATCCAGATCATACCGGCATCATGGTTTTCCAGATCAAGCAGGCTTCCGGAAATTGAACACCATAGCTGCGTTCCGTCTTTGCGTTTGAACGGATATTCGACGTCAACAACTCCCTTGCCGAACATGTCCTTCACGAAAATCTGGAATGCGTGGAAGGTTTTTTCGTTGAGATGAATAAGCTCCACCGACTTCCCGACAAGTTCTCCCTTTGCCCACCCGAACATTTCGCAGGCGGATTTGTTCATATCAAGAATCCGGCGATCGCTTGACCCCACAAAAATCGCGACACCGCTGTTCTCGAAAACGGACTGACGAATGCGAAGCGCCGATGCCATTGCATTTTCGGCATAGATCCGTTCTGTCTGGTCAACCACATTTGCGAGCAGGTACTTCACCCCGTTCTGCTCGAAGATTTTTATGCTGTGGAGACAATTAATGAGTTCACCGGTTTTTCTGCGAACCTTCATACTGAAATTATTGAAAGAATCGACCGCACTCAGAGTTTCGTAGAACCGTTCTCTTTCCACCGGATCTGGAGCAAGGTTGAGATCCCTTGTCGATTTTCCCAATACCTCTTCTTTGGTGTATCCGGTCAGCGTTTCAAATGCATCGTTCACTTCCGTAAATACTCCGGTTTCGTAGCATGTGATCCCAAACGCAGTCGGGCTTGTGTCGAAGACCTGCCTGAACCGGTTCTCGCTCTCAGCCATCGCGGCCTCGGCGATTTTTCTGGCCGAAATATCGTAAAAAGACAGAAGGATGAAACCCTCGTCCGACATATTGATTTTAGAACCGGCGACCAGCCCTGTCTTGCGACTTCCGTCCTTGCAGTACAAAACTATTTCCCTGTTCACGAAATCTTTACCCACGGTCACATCATTCAGATAAGATTCCCTGATCTCGTAATCGCGCGACAGTCCGAGTTCAAAAGACGATTTCCCGATTGCGTCCTCTTTGGAATAGCCAAAAAACCTTGTGAATGCCTGATTAATCTCGACAAGTTTGCCGGTCTTCATTGACGTGAACGACATCGGATTCGAATTGGCTTTGAATGCTGTCGAAAATTTTTCCTCGGCAGCAACGCGGGCGGTCTGTTCCTGCCGGACAATTACCACATCGTTGTTTGTTCCCTTTACAAAACGGGATTCAAAAACCCTGCGTTTTCCCGATTTTTCGTCGCTGAATCTAAGTGTCGAAGCGCGTCCGGCAACTGCGCTGGCAAGTGCGGTACGCGCCTGATCCCGAAATTCATCCGCGACGAAATCGAACACACTTCGCCCGATTACACTCTCCGGCGGCAGTGTTGCCTTTATGTTGTACGGAGCGCGATAGTCTATTATCTTCCCGTTGTAATCGACCCGAGTCACGGCGTCGCTTATTGCGCCGAGAATTGTTTCGAGATTCGCGTTCTTTGTAATTAGCGCGGAATGATGCCGGAGTATTTTCGACCGGCTGTAAATAAAGGACCCAACAAGTCCAGAGACGATGATGAAATTCACACTGCCGAAAACCATGTTGCAGAAATCGCTACAATGATTACCCAAAGAAAAAAAGAAGATGATTCCGGACAAGATCCAGCAGATCAAAACTACATGGAAGAAGCGAAAATTCAATATCAGGTTTTGGGGAAAGGGCAAAGAACTGCGACGCCCACCGGCGGTCTTCTTTGAGGGGAAGATGTTTGTTAGTTTCAAGGCAGACTCCGGTTCAACAAATCAAAGCATCAGCAGGATTGGGCTTACGACATCTGCTTTCCGGCAGATAAAAAAAGAGGGCTTTCGCCCTCCATAAAAATTACTTTTTGCCGATCATCCGCCGAAATTTTCCACGAATTTCTTTATCGAACCCTTGCGGCTCGCAAATGAAACGATAATGCTCGAAGGCCTGCCGGGTTCTTTTCCGACAATCAACCCCGGAATCTCGAACGATGGATGCGAAAGTTTTTCTCCGATGAGAAAGCGCTTGTTGATCGCATAATCCCTGATTGGTTCCGAATGCGGTTCGGCGATGATGTCAATTCCGGAAAATGTATGCACGTGATTGCAGTTGGTGCAAAGATAGTCGAACAAGGAATTGATGTCGATATCCGCTTTTTCTGCTGTAATCACTCTGTCAAACTCCGCCGGAACAACCTTGCGACAGTAACGGCAGTACAACATCAGAGATCGAACAGGTTTGAACATAACAGCCATTTTGCGTCTCCTTTCCCTAAAACAATTCCAACAGTCTAACATATCCGGAAAAAAAGATGCAAGGAACAAATTCGGTCTCTTATTCTCGACATATTATTCTTAGGGATGTGAAGCGGCCACGGGCGACCGCGATTTTTAGGTTAATCACAAGAAACTATATTGAGAAGTCTTGATACCTAAAACAATTGAGGAGGTATGATGTTCGACACTGGTAATACCGGTTTCATGCTGGTCGCGACGAGCCTTGTCATGCTTATGACTCCGGGGCTTGCGTTTTTTTATGGTGGTTTGGTTGGCAGAAAAAATGTTTTGTCAATCATGATCCAAAGTTTTGTTTCGATGGGCTGGACGACCGTTTTGTGGTGGGCGGTTGGATATTCACTTTGTTTCAGTGGCGACGTCGGCGGGGTAATCGGGAATCTTAATAATTTCTGTCTGCACGGAATTTCTCCAGACACTGCTTTTACCGGTACTGCCAAGATTCCTCTTCTCGTTTTCATTGCATATCAGATGATGTTTGCGATAATTACTCCTGCACTGATCACTGGTGCCTTCACAAATCGTGTGAAGTTTCCTGCATATTTCATATTCCTGACAGCGTGGTTACTCTTTGTCTATTTTCCGGCAGTTCACATGATCTGGGGCGGTGGAATTCTTCAGCAGTGGGGCGTTCTTGACTTTGCCGGTGGAATAGTTGTTCACGCAATCGCAGGTATGGCGGCACTTGCATCAGTGTTCTATGTGGGCAGGCGCAAGATAAAGGATGCCGGCCCGCACAGTATTCCGCTCGTTGCACTTGGCACGGGCCTGCTCTGGTTTGGTTGGTACGGGTTCAATGCCGGCAGCGAACTTCGGGTTGACAACATTACCGGTCTCGCATTCCTCAACACCGACGTCGCCGCCTCATTTGCCGCCATGACATGGCTTTTCCTTGCATGGATTTTCGAGAAGAAGCCGAAGTTCCTCGGCCTTCTTACCGGATCGGTCGCAGGGCTTGCAACAATAACACCTGCTGCCGGATTTGTATCGACAGATATTGCCGTTCTTATCGGAATAACGGCAAGCGCGGTCTGTTACATGGCCGTGAATCTGAAAAACAAACTCGACTGGGACGACGCGCTCGACGTCTGGGGAGTTCATGGCGTTGGCGGAATACTTGGTGTTCTGATGCTTGGTCTGTTTGCCAGCAAGGGAATTAATCCAGGTGGCGCAAACGGACTTTTCCACGGCGATCCATCCTTCTTTGTGAAGGAATTTGTCGCGGTTGTTGCTCTTTCAATCTACGCATTTGGTTTCACATATCTGGCGCTGATGCTGATCAATCTCGTTACTCCGGTAAAGACTTCGGAATCGGAGGAAGAGCTCGGTCTGGATGAAACATTGCATGGCGAAGCGGCATATCTTCATAACATCTGATAAGCTGAATTCAATCAGTGGCGGCGGGATCTTACCCCGCTGCCACTGAACTAACTGTTTGATACAAACATACACTTTCAATAACAGATCGGAAAACCAACAATCCCGATTGACATTCCGGCAGATTCACGCGTATCATCTTTCCGTCTGCAAGTGATCCACCGCCTTTTTGACTGGCCTGCAAAGGAGACGAAATGTACAGGATTGAAAAACTGGTTTACGGATACCGTCTTATCTTTGCCGATGAAATACGCAAACCCGAAATGTCGCAATGGGTTGCAGAATCCGGAAAAATACTTGAGACGCAAACCGGAGCTTTCGGGGTTTTTGTAGATATGCGAACACTCAAGCCACTTTCAGAATTTGCAAAAGACGAGATGACAATCGGCCAGAAGCTATACAAAGCTAAAGGAATGGAACGGTCTGTTGTCATACTTTCAAGCACGGTGATCACATTGCAATTCCGGAGTATCGCCCAGAAATCCGGTATTTATCAATGGGAACGCTACATCGACGCATCAAAGTGTCCGGATTGGGAAGTAAAAGGGCTGAGATGGATTTTGAAGGGAATCGACCCGGAGAAATAGCTTCTATATGCGTGGCGATAGCTTCTTAACGCGTCGGAGAGTCTTCCCGATGCAATCGAAGCCGGGCAAAAAGCACCGGCAGATCCGGAATCCGTCGAATAACTCGCCACTTCCTTCGCTCACTCGTTTTCGCGCTCGAATCCTCTCGAAGCTACTTCTTTAGTAGCCTGTTCAATCAAAAAGCCCATAGCAGTTCAAGCAATGGCATCTTTCCATCCCATATTATCGGGGCAGAAATTATTTAATCGGGATTCATGAAACGGTAAACGATTCACGGAAAAGGTGCTTTGAAACAGGACGTCTATCATTCGGAAAGCACTGAGCTGAAAACCGGTCACAGACCGATTCAGGTTCAGACTATCACGCTTAAAGTTGGTGATGTTCTGTTTCGTGAGGGAGATCGCGGGCGCGAACTCTACATAATTGCAGATGGCCTCGTGGGCGTTTACAATACCGGTCCAGACGGTACCGAAATCGAGCTTGCCCGCATCGGGAAAAACAGCATCATCGGAGAGATGTCTCTTCTCGACGATCAACCGCGTTCTGCAACTATAAAGGCAGTCGAGCCATCTTCGCTTACCGTGGTAAGTGAGGCAGTGTTTCAGTCGGCTATTTCAAAAGCTCCGGCATGGCTGTGGTCGATTGTGAGAATCGCTGCCGGCAGACTTCGCGATGCAAATCATCGTGTCGGCGCGCCTGTTTTACGGGACAAGGCCCGTGGTTTGATGTCGCTTATAATGCTTTTGCTTCCCGAATTTGGCGAGCGGCGTGGTGCCGTTCTGTCGATGAAACGCGATCTTGTTTTAGCGGAAGCGTATCACGTCAGCCGGATTGCAAAAAAAGATGCTCTGGCACTCATAGACCGGTTTGCTCTTGGCGGATTGATCAGGATCGAGGCCGACACTGACAAGACAACGTGGTGCTGCGTGCCCGATCCGGCGGTCTGTGAACTCTATTGCGAGTATCTTCTTCTTAAGGGGCAGAAAAAAAAGTTCCGCGAGATAAGCTACAACGCCGATTCTATTTCACTCCTGTCAAACATCGATTCTGTCTCCCAGAAATCAGGGCGGCTTGATGGCGGAGAAAT
>CAIOZP010000508.1 GCA_903862805.1 uncultured Fibrobacterota bacterium | reverse complement strand
GATAACCCGCAGTTAACTCAAGCCCTTGGTGAGATGAACCTGTACATTGACTACGACGTAATCTTCAAGATGTGGATGGAAGCGTCGGAGTGGAAGAACGGTCAGGACATCGTTAAGCCGATGCCGCCTGAGATGGTACAAAAGAAAGAAGCAAACTCAAAAGCCGCTATGCAACAGCAGCAGATGGCTGCTCAACAGCAAGCGACGAATCAAAAGTTTGAACAACGCCAAGAGTTGAATGATCAGTCAACGAACAACCGTATTAAGCATGACCTCGTAATCGCATCGGCAAAGGCTTCAGGACTTTCCGAGACGGTCGAGGGCGAACCTAGTACGGGCGGACTCGAAGGCCAGACACCAACGATTGCCTAGTTGTTTATACTTCACGGATTTGCTATCAGTGAATGCGGAGAGTAGCTAGAACTACTCTCCCACCTTTTTTCGAGGAGATTCGATGAACAAATGCACGTCGAACGGAAGGCCGCTGAACGGCGGGCGACGGTAATGTATGTTCCGGACGGAAAGAGTCACCATGAAGAAATTTTTGACTGTAATATTATTGGCATTGTCATTGACAGTAATGCCTTGCGGTGCGATGGATATTCCCAACTCTCCGCAACGAAAAGCCACGCATGAAATTATTTTTCCTGTGATTGTTCCATCGGAAACTCCGGGGCAACCACCTGAACTACATCATGGCTTGTGTACATCCAGCGCGATTGGTCCTCATGCTTTGTTGACTGCTACGCATTGTGATGTGGGCGAAACTACTCTTTCTGTAGACCGTGAAACAGGAAATCGTCATGTGCTTGGTAGAGTCGCAGATGGACAGGATCACACCATTCTATTCGTGGATGGGCCGGCCTTCCAAGATACGATGGGTAAGCTGTACGATCCTGATTCCTATCACATGGACAAAGAGGGCGATGATGTGTTCATGTTTGGGGATGGTGGAGGGATGTATCCTCCTCAATATCGTAAAGGATATCGCATGGATTCGGTAGTATTTGAACCCGGCGAAGTTGACGAAAGAATGCCTGCCAATAGTACGGTGTATCTGTTCGACATGCCTATTGTCGGGGGAGATTCAGGCTCTGCGATCTACGACAGGCATGGAAAGTTAGTGACCTTGGTGACCTACGGAATCGAAGACGGGAAATATTGTGGCGCGTATGCCATGGCATTCACCGAAGCACAGATTAAACTCGCTCGAAAGTTTTAGAGGAGAAACCTGCCGTTCTTTGTAGCGATTTTATGGGCTTTGTGTCACGTTCTGATAGGCATGCGGAGGAGAGTATGCTCAAGATCACAGATGAAGCCAAGGGGCTAGACATTCCTTTGGCCCTCGACGACCAAGACAAAGCGGTACTGTCCGCTTTCGTCAAGCAGCAAGGCTTCGATATTATCCAGAAGATCATGGAAGATATCGTTCGCAAGTTCAACTTCAAACTTCTCGACACCAACCCAGCGGACGAGAAGGAAGTGTTGGCGAACCACTATCTGGCGAAGTCAGTAGCGATGTTCTACACGAGTCTGATCAACCGCATTGAACTCGAATGCAAGGTAGACGCCTACAACAATCGCAACAAGAGTTTGGTGGAAGAGGCCGTTACGGCGCAGACACCTGAGTTCAATTAATCTTGGAGGAGGAATATGAGCACAACCACAGTAACACCCGAAGTTCTTGAGCAAGACCCAAGCATGCCAGTCAAGGACGCTGCCGTACCCGTACAGCCAGTCGTGCCTGAAGCGCCCGTCATCGCTCCGGTCGAACAAAAGTATAGCTACCAGCCGAAGGATACCGAAGGTCGGCCCATCGGCGGGCTACAAGTCATCAAGTACACCACGCAGGAAGAACTCGTCGCTAAGTTGACCCACAATCATGAGGAATCCATCCGTGGCATGCGTGACGTCCGGCGCAAACAGCGCCTCGGCATCACTGACAACGAAGTGCTGCCTGCCGAACTAGAGAAGGCGGCGGCACCGATCCAGTTCACTGAGAAGGCTTTGACCGTTGAAGAACGGTTCGAGATTTCGAAGCAACTGAATGATCCTGAGAAGTTCACAGAAGCACGTGACCGGCTGTTCGAGTCATCGCTCGGCGTCAAGCCGCAGGTGCTTCGGGACACGCTGAACCAGAATACATTGCAGACTCGCCAACTTGTTGCACGGCAGAATGCGATTGAGTGGATGTCCCAGAATCCATCGTTCTATCAATGTTCGGAAAACGTAACAACAGTTTGTGAATGGATGGCCAGAAGCGGGCTAG
>CAIOZP010000507.1 GCA_903862805.1 uncultured Fibrobacterota bacterium | reverse complement strand
TGTTTTTGGAACAGAAATAATTCCGGAAGACCATCACAAGATCGAAGTAAAGGTCGGCGACGGCGTAGTCTTCGATCCCAAGAAATGCGGCTACCTTGCCGATGCCGACGGTGTCGCATATTTCTGCGAGCACCGCCTCGGCGTAGTTCCGCTTTCATTCGACGGCAGTGTCGATGTCACGATTCCACCCGACTGCATGAGCGCGAGCATCACACTTCACAAGCACGTTGACAGCGGCAAGGCTCCTACCGATGAGACAATCCGCAAAGAGCTTCTTGCTGCCGGAGTAAAATCGGGAATCCTCGACGATGTTCTGAAAAAAATCTGTACCGATATTCTGATCGGGCATTACCCCGATCATCCGGTCGTTATTGCAAAAGGAACACCGCCATTAAACGGCACAGACGGCCGAGTGGATTTCCTGTTCGCCACTGATACATCGCTCAAACCCGCTGTTGACGAGCACGGCAATGCCGACTTCAAGCATCTGAGCATTGTGCAAACTGTAAGCATCGGAACACCTGTAGCGAAACTGATCCCACCAGGAAAAGGGACGCCGGGAATGTCGGTCAAGGGCGAAGCGATCAAAGCCACAGACGGCAGTCCGGTTCTGCCGCCAACCGGACCCAATACCCGCGTGTCTGCTACCGATCCAACCGTGATTGAATCCTTAGCTGACGGCAACATAAAGATCACCAACAACGTGATTGACATATCGGAAGGCCTCGTGGTAAAAGGCTGCGTCGATTTCGCAACCGGCAACATAAGCTACGGCAAGTCAGTGGTAATCGGCGAGGATGTTAAATCCGGTTTCTCCATCGTATGTGGCGGTGATCTTCAGGTCGGCGGAACAATCGAAGACGCAACGATCAAGACCGAAGGCAGCATCCTGTGCCACTACGGATTTATCGGACAAGGGCACGGTTTTATCACGGCCAAAGGCGACGTCAATCTCGGCTTCATGAAAAACCAAACCGTCAGATGTGATGGCAACGTGACCATTGCAAAAGAAGCCCTGAATGCCACGATCTTTTCTCTCAAGTCAATCAACATCCTCGGACAGAACCTGTCGGTAGCCGGTGGCCATATTACTGCAAAAGAAAGTATCCACCTGAAAACTGCGGGAAATGAGGCCGGCACAAAAACGATAATCGAAGTCGGTCTGGACTATACCCTGCTTGACGAAAAGCATAAACTGGAAGCCCAACTTACCGAGTTCACCGAAAACCGTCGCAAACTTCTCGAAACATTTCAAAGATACGACAGAATATTCAAGCTGAAACACAATCTTCCGCCACCCGACATGGTCATGTACAACAAACTGCACACGGCGATCACGGCTTTCTCGCAGCAAATCGATATGCTTGAGCACCAGAAGGAAGAGATTCACAAAAAAATGCACGACATTGAGAATGCCTACATCAGAATTGACAGATGCGCATTACCCGGAACAATATTCCGCATTGGCGAGCATCAGGTTTTGTTGAAAGAGACGCTCAACAGCCAGAAGACCATACGCATCCACAACTTCGGTATAGTTATTGAGTGACTGCGGGCCGAACGACTGGAGGACGATCCTTCTCTCCAAGTCGATCATTGAGTTCCCGGATCTTGCGCGAAAATGTTCTAAGGAATTCCACAGAAATAGATGGGTTTTCGGTAATGACGAAATCGAGATCGTCGCCTTTCAGACGAAGTACAACCGACGTCTCTGTTGCAACAACGGTAGCCGATCTCAGCTCTGCATCGAAAACCGACATCTCGCCGAAATAGCTTCCGACACCAAGTTCTTCAAGCGTTATCGGCTCGCCATTTTCAGACTTCCTCTCGACACGAACCCTCCCGCTCTTGACGATATACATTGCATCACCGACATCACCTTCGGTAACGATTTCCTCCCAGACCTTGAACACCATGGTCTCCGAAATCATAGATAGTGCCCGCAGTTCATGAACCTTCATGGTTGAGAAAAGCGGACAGGCCTTCAACGTCACCACGTTGTCGAGCACCTCGAAAACACTCTTGCGTTCAGGCATCGGTTCCGGACCCTCCTGCGACAGTCGCGCGTTTTTCCATGGACTCGTTCATCCGGCAGATATTGTATGCGTAGGCGGCGCAGTCGGCCACTAAAGAATTCGCATGACCGATATATGCGCGAACCAAGTGAAGTATGCTGTTGGAATCGGTCTTTATTCCGTAGAGAGTTTTAGCCGCTTCAAAATGATGCCCTGAATCGCTGACCTCGATCTGTTCGATGACCCATCGATTTATGCGGATATAGCCGACATTGTCAAATACCTCGATCGCTCGTGCCCGTACCCTTCGATCTTCGTGAAACAGCCTCATGGCAACAGCGCCAATAACTCCCGTTTTGTCAAGCATGGCGCAAACGGCACAAAGATTCATGACGTGCGAAGTAATGCATTCTTCATAGATCGCCGAACTTAGCAGTCTGACTGCCGGCAGTGCTCCGGCCTCCGAAATCAAAATCGAGTGATTGGCAAACCAGTGTTCGTATAGCTCGCGGTGTTCATTCTCGGCAGCCTTGAGAATTCTTTGTTCGTCGGATTTGTTCAATGGATGTGTTC
Source organism: uncultured Fibrobacterota bacterium (assembly GCA_903862805.1). Taxonomy (GTDB): domain Bacteria; phylum Fibrobacterota; class Chitinivibrionia; order Chitinivibrionales; family CAIOZP01; genus CAIOZP01. The sequence goes on along the minus strand of CAIOZP010000507.1, from coordinate 569 downwards.
CGGATTCTGCAAGCGCCATCAACACCACCGAGCGGCAGGATTTGAATTCGTTTTCGAGATACTTGTACATTAATTCCTTGTTGAATCCATTCTTCACGGCAATTGACAAAGAGGAAACCAGTTCCTTTCTGGCAGGTGGCGTCAGAAGCAGCGACTGCTTCAGCATGAAATCGATTGTCTCTTCAACCGGATATATCGAAAGAAACAAAAGGAAATGATGCCGAACGCGACTGTCTTCTATGATGCGGAATTGCTGTTTGATGCAGAATCCCGAATGCAACGAAACCACCGACGGATCATCGCCGATTGACCGCATGACGAAAAGCGCGCTGCAACATTCTATTGAAGAAGATTTTTCCGAAAGCATTTTTCGCAATATGTCAAGCAGAGATCTGCGCATTTCATCACCGGCAAGCGGCCAGACCGCAATTATCGCATTGGCGCGGATTCGGCTGTTGCTGTGATTGATAAGACCGTAGAGCAATCCATTAATTTCCGGAATATTATAGAAGGCCAATGCTGTAACCGCATTTGCCTTGACCCGTTCATCTGGATCATTCCGGAAGATT
>CAIOZP010000506.1 GCA_903862805.1 uncultured Fibrobacterota bacterium | reverse complement strand
TTGCCGCTGCCGTTGCGCCCCGAAAACACTGCGCCATCCGGCGGGAAGTCGCAGGTGCAGCATTCGTAGCAACGGAAGTTAAGCATCGAAATCGAGGAAAGAAACAAGCGTCATCCTTGCAGAACCATTTATATGCCGTGATAAAATTCCTTATGCCGGAAAACGGGGCAACATTGTCGCTTGTCTGCGGCAATAGAGCCGATCGTATTTTCATCAATCGACGGTCATCAATGCCAGACCGGCCGAAAAATGCGAACCAGTTTAAGGCATGAATCAGACAGGAACCGAAATGAACAGACTGACCGTGTCGGACCTGCGGGATAAATACCGCGACGGCGAAGCAAGGATCTCCATGCTTACCGCCTACGACTTCCCGACAGCGCGCATACTTGACAAATGCGAAGTGGATGTGATCCTCGTTGGCGACAGCGTCGGAACGAACGTGCTCGGCTACGACAGCGAGGCATCAGTGACACTTGCCGACATGATCCATCACACCGCCGCAGTGGCTCGTGGAACTGCCCGATCATTTGTTCTCGCTGATCTGCCCAAAGGAACCGTGGACGATCCGGAGCTCGCTGTTTCGTCGGCAAAGGCACTTGTCGCCGCCGGTGCCGATGGAGTGAAGATCGAGGTTGATGGAGAGAACCGCCTCGCGTCGATCCGCGCAGTCGTTGCCTGCGGAATCCCTGTGTGCTCACACGTGGGTTACACGCCGCAAAGCGGAGGCCTCAAGGCGGAAGTGCAAGGTAAATCAATCGGCCGTGCGATGGAGATTCTCTCTTTGTCAATCGAATCTGAAAGGGCCGGTGCCTTCATGATCGTGATCGAGCTTGTTCCGGAAGAACTCGCCGACCACATTTCGCTTACAATAAACATTCCTACTATCGGCATTGGATCGGGTCGTTACACAACCGGACAGGTGCAGGTTTTTCACGACATCGCCGGAATCAGCGAGAAGACCTTTCGCCACACCCGTCGCTTTGCCGAGATAGGAGCCGCAACGGCCGAGGCCGTGTCTGTCTACGTAAAAGCGGTCGAACTGAAAAAGTTCCCTACACACGAAAACGCTGCGCATATCGACGATGAAATGAAGACGGCGCTCACGATAGCAACGATGGAGTTCTTCTCGAAATGAATTTCAACCGCGAACTCGAAGCCGCCGTATCCGCCGCCAAAGCCGCAGGTGCCATTCAGCAAAATGGCCGGACTCGTCTTTTAGAAATTGTCCGCAAAGATGACGAATCTCCGGTCACGCAGATCGACCGTGAATGCGAAGCGGTCATACTTGACACTTTGCGAAAAGCCTTCCCTTCCGACAGCTTTCTCGGAGAGGAAAACGGCAGCCTCGAAGGCAGCAGCGGCCGCCGGTGGATTATAGATCCGCTTGACGGAACGCGACCCTACATCCGCGGAATTCCGACATACTCGGTTCTGATCGGACTCGAAGACGAAACCGGCCCGCTTCTCGGCGTGGTTAATCTTCCAGATATGAACGAGTTGTATCAGGCGGCTCGCGGCTCTGGAGCCTTCCGCAATGGTGAGCCGATTTCCGTTTCGCATGTGTCAAGCCTGCGCGATGCAATGGGAACGCACCTCGGCCTCGCGGAATGCGCCGGAAAACCATCAGGGCACAAATTGCAGAAGCTGTGCGAACGGCTCGACTACAACTACGGATTCATGGACGCCTTTTCATACGCTGCCGTCGCGTGCGGCAGGGCCGATGTGTCAATCGGGCTTATCGATAAATCGTGGGACAGACTGGCACCCGCTGCAATCATCCTTGAAGCTGGTGGCCGTGTAAGCGACCTCGCCGGAACGCCCGGCATTCACGGCGACGGGGTCGTATTTACAAATGGTAAACTTCACGACGAGGTCATCGCCGTCCTCAATGGATGAGATCATTTCCGGTGAGTGTTGAAGTATCCCTGTGAAAACCGGTGAAACAGCGCGATGTCCTTTTTCCCGAGAGCAGAAAACCGCTCGGTCATCTGTTTGAAGTATTTAGTCCCCGAAGCGATTCCAACGTCAGAAAGAATCATTCCGA
>CAIOZP010000505.1 GCA_903862805.1 uncultured Fibrobacterota bacterium | reverse complement strand
GAAACAATTTCCCCGGATCTCTCTTGGGTTCTAAACGTAATCCGAGGGATACGGCTCTCTCCCCTGCTATGTCTTCGTGACCCAGCAGATTCAGATTTCCATACCTGAGCGCCAAATCAGAAACAAGACCGGCGACGGCGGTGTATTGAGCATTTGTAAATTCGTCGTCTGGAGTCGCAAGCAGTTCTATCCCGATGCTGAAATCATTTACACGCTGGCGCTTGTCAGGCTCCGGCATGATGCTGGCTCCGGCATGCCATGCGCGTTTTTCTTCGGGAACAAGCGAGCGAATTTGTCCATCCCGCAAAATCAGATAATGCGAACTGACGACAAAGTCTGCAAAAATTTTAAGAACGAGATTTAGATCATAAGGACGTAAAGAATCGACATCGCAGGCGCTGATGTAGTGGATTATCACCGTGTCGATCGCTGTGCCAGCGGGGCGGTCATCCCACAAATTTTGTCTGCCCGACTCTGAAATAAGTTCGCCGAGAGTTTTTCCATTGTCCAGCAAAAACTGATTCGATGAATCGAGGAGGCAGGGATCCATTGTCTGCGTCATTGGTTTTTCTCTTCTGCGGCCTTGGTTCCACCGAAGAATCCTCGTAGCGCGACAGAAAAACCGTCGCTGACTATCGCGAAATCAATGCAGCCTTTGGGAATGTAAATTCCTCCGCCGCCGGAAAAGCGGTTGACCAGATCACCATCGCGGCCGTCAATCAATTTTTGGGGCGTTCTCGACCAGCCGCCACGCAGGCAAACAAGGTCTGCAATCATCATCTCCGCGCCGCACCTGATGCCCTGAGTCCAGCTCTTTTGCCCATCGAAAAGGTCGAGGAAAGAGAAATCAAACGGAACGGTGACGTGCACCTTTTTGAAGTCATGATTCCACGAGGCTGAGAGCGTGAGCGCGCGGTCGGTTCTGTCGGACTTGATTATTCCTGAAAATTTTTTGTCGCCGGTTTCAAAAACAGAATCACGTCTTATATGAATGATATTGGTCGATGTAGCAGAATCTTTATGGGTTGAAATCGTGTCGAGATTCTGCCCGTAAGGATTTCTGCCGAATGAATATCCGATCAGATCCGTGCAGACAATACCAAAGTTGAATCCCTGAGCAAAATCTGTCTGGAAAAGCCCGAGATCGCAGGTGAATCTGTTTTCTGTCATTTTTGTTGTTGATGAAGACGGATTGAAAGTCGCCTTGTATAATGTGTCGCCTGTTGAGGTATCGTTTAGCGGATCGTTGGGATTTTTCCAGACACTTGATACATAATGAATGGACAATCCGGAGAATATTGATCCGGCATTCAGTTTTTCTCCGCCAAGAAGCCCGGAGAAAGTCGTCGTAATGCAATTGGCGTGATTTCCATTGCCATTATCGAGAAATGCATAGCGCGCAATAATCGCCGTGTTTTCTCCGGACATGAAACCCGTGGTAGTGGAAATCTGGTTGGATTGAAACAGTCCGCTTCGTCCATAGGCAATGCCGGGCTGAACAGCGTGTCCTTCGGCGAGGAACCAGTCGAGCGAGGTCGCAGGATTTATCATAATCCCACCGGCGGCATCGGGAACCGCTCCTCCGGCGCCACAGACGGCGAGCTGGCGTGGCTCGAAAACAGATCGCGCAACAAGCTGAATATCGGGAGCTTTATCGGCAAAGGAAAAATTGAAAACCGTCAGCATAAATAACGCGGAGGAAATGCGGGTTAATCGACAGGGAAAGAATCTCTCTGCAATCAAGTTATTTTTTGTCATATCTCAATAGTATCCATTATGAAACTTCCTTCCCAATAAAATACCACAGAGCGAACGCGGGAATCGCTTTTCTTCATCGCAATATAAAAATCCTGAGATCCATTAACCCGAATATTTCATGATCCTTAAATTCAGCATATTTCCACAGCACACCGTTGCGCTCGCACCAGTTCATTATGCGTTACGGGTAAAGCCTCCATTTCCACGAAAAACTATCCGGCATGATGGTCAGTGCTTGCGGATACGTTGACAAGAAAGCGAAGTATTGCGCCGAAATGATCCGCAAAAAACATACTGTGGAAGAAAACAGTAATGACCGTCATCGCCATGAAAAAAGATTGTTTCTGGTTGCTGGATGACACTGGAGAATTTTCAGTTTTTGTGTGGGCGCGGGATGATGAGATGTTTATATTTCAGAAGGAAATTGAAATGCAAAAAACAAGGGGAATAAATGAACGCGACAGAAAAAGAGATTCTGGCAGGTCAGGCCGTTTACACGAAGCGCACATTAGTCGCGTATGACTTCGTGGTTCTTGGCGTTTCCAACCGCTTTATCTGGAAGTGCCCGACCCGTCGATTGGTTGAACATTACAACAGGCATGTGAGCGCGAATCATATAGACGTGGGTGTCGGTACCGGATATTTCCCCGATCACTGCCGATTCCCCTCACCGACTCCGCGAATTGCACTAATGGATCTCAACCGTAATACTCTCGATTTCGCATCGGCCCGCATCAGCCGCTACAAGCCTGAAACTTATTGCCGCAGTGTTCTGGAGCCTATCAGTTTTGATGGTGCAAAGTTTGATTCATTAGGAATCAATTATCTGCTGCACTGTCTTCCGGGTTCCATAGAATCGAAAGCAGTCGCATTTGATTATCTGAAACCGCTGCTGAACCCCAATGCCGTGGTCTTCGGGTCAACTCTTCTGCAGGGCGGTGTTCACAGGAACTGGTCTGCCAAGCGTTTGATGGATGTCTATAACAAAAAAGGAATCTTCACGAATCAGTCAGACGATCTCGAATGCCTGAAGGAAGAACTTGGCAAGCGCTTCAGGGATGTCTCTGTTGAAGTGGTGGGTTGCGCGGCGCTTTTTTCCGGTCGTGTTTGAATCGAGCAGAGAGTATTTTGAACAGGCAAATCTGATTTCAGAGGTTGAATGACACCAAAACAATTTTATGATTGGCAAACAGCAGGCGGTACAGATGATGTTATGCGCTTGGTGGATAGTCTTGAACGATCCGATATTCGGTGGTGTGCCATTGGTGGAGTTGCTGTCAATCATTGGGCAGAAGAGCCGATGGTAACACAGGATGTTGATCTTGTAGTTGCTACAGAATCGGTGGAACTTGCGATAACAGTTCTTGAAGAAGCCGGTTTTAAATCCGAACGATTTGCGTGGTCAGTAAATTTCAAGGGCCGCTCCAAAGTCAGTGTTCAACTAAACACAGAGGATTTTTACCGCACATATCCTGATCGAGCCGTAGCGGCAGACATTCACGGCATCCTTATGCGTGTTGCATCTTTGGAAGACACACTGCGCGGCAAGATAAAGGCATGGAAAGATACCGAACGTCGTCAAAGCAAAAAAATCAAAGATCTTGGAGATATTGTCCGGCTTGTAGAAAGCCATCCTAATCTTTGGGATTTATTAGAACCGGCTTTACAGGAAATAGTCGAGAAACCTTAGCCCTTCGAAGCTGGGCAGAGGTTTCCCAGTATCTCAACAACACCCGAACAATCAAAAATCTCCCGAACACGCAGAACCCAAATTGGTATTGCCGAAAACGCTTTATTGACAGGCTCTTAGAATAGGAGTATTATCTTCATATATAAGTCTTTGGAATTGAGCTGCGATCTTTGAAGATCGTGGATGAATGATTACTGAAATCGCCGAGTGTCGGCGTGGGGTTGTGTGAAGGGGAAGGAACAGATCTTCCGTGTGTTTTTTGTTGCGGCGATTTTGGTCGTTTGCTCGGCTGCGTTCTTTGAAACAATGGCTACCGGTTTTCGCGATACATACTCCGACGGAAGCTCAACGGTTAACGGTGACTCGACTGGCGCAGGCCAAGGCTGGACTGCCGCAGGGACCCGTGGCGCGTGGTCTGAAAGTGGCGGGTATGTATCGGCTGCAAGCAATACTGCAGACGGCTATTTAATTAATAATTTTGTTTGTGGGAACGACGGCGTTTTTACAGTAAGACTTAATCAATACACGTATGAAAACTATAGCGGAATAGTTTTCAGATATAATGGTACCGGCTCTTATTACGCGGTACAGTACTTCTGGACAGACAACGCCGGATCACGTGAAATTCGCTTTTACAAAGACAACATTTCTTCGGCAACTTCCACAACTTCCTATGCCGTTCCCACTGAATCAGCAATGCTGATGACGGTTGAGTTCGTGGGTTCGACATTCAAGGTTTACATGGATGGGACTTTGGCGGCCACATTCAGCGATGCAACTCATGCCAGCGGTAAAGTGGGATATGTAATGGGTGCTGGCTCGTGGAGTAGCATGATATCTGTTGATAGTTGCAATTATCACGACTCAGTTTCCGGCCCTGTTGGTGCGCTCAGGGTAAAGGACAACAACGCAACCGCACTCAACGTGGGAACAAGTTGGACAACGCCCCACACAGCACCTATATATGTTGATACCGCAGTATGGAACAGCACCGTTACATCCGCAAACACAGTATCTTTGGGCGCAGATGCCACTTGGTACAAACTCAGGGTGGCAAATCCCACCGGCCTTGTCACCATCAACTCCGGCAATACCCTAACCCTCGGTGCCGGTGGCATCGACATGAGCGCAGCCTCAAGCAATCTCAATTTCGGTGGCAATATAGTCTTGGGAGCCAGTCAACCCTGGAATGTGAATACCGGTCAGTCATTGACTGTCGGCGGTGTGGTCAGTGGTGCATATACTCTCACGAAATCCGGTTCGGGTACGGCCATCGTCACCGGTGCGAATACTTACAGCAACACTACGGTCAGCGGCGGAACCTTTCAGGTGGGAAATGCCGGAACCACAGGTGTTTTGCCTGCCGGTACAACCTCCGTGGGAAGTGGTGCGACCATCGCTTTCAACCGAACCGACTCGATCGGATTCACGGGAGTGATTTCCGGCGCAGGAAATGTCACGCAGGCCGGTGCCGGCAAGGTGAATCTTACCACCAATCAGACATATACCGGTGCAACCAATGTCACGGCTGGTACGCTAAAGATTACCGGTGCCGGAAATGATGCCACGACCACATCGGGAATTGCAATATCCTCCGGAGCGACATACGAGGTCGATTTCGGAACCAACAACCGACTCAGCTCAAGCGCCATTTCCATTACCGGTGCGGGTACGTTTCTTAAAAGTGGATCGGAGTACAACTATCTTGCAGCGGGCGCCACAGATCAATCGTTCAATATGTCTTCGGGTGCTCTGATAAATGTCGCAGGTGGAACCCTGTCGCAGTTTACAACGGCATCAGGCAATTTGGCTGATTTGACAATAGGATCGGGTGCCACTGCATTGCTTAACGACGCGGATGCGAATGCTTCGGTATATTTCGATGCACTGAACGGCGCAGGTACACTAAACATGTACAGCAACGCCAACGCAAGAACCATCTACATCGGCAAGGATAATGGAGGCGGAACATTCTCCGGCGTGATAAGCAATACCGGTACACTCAATGTAAACAAACAAGGTTCCGGAACGCAGATACTTTCCGGTGCCAATACCTACAGCGGATCAACAACGATTGCGGCTGGTACTTTGCAGATAGGAAACGCCGGAACATCGGGTGTTCTGCCGGGATCGGTTACAGATAACGGAACGCTCACATTTAATCGTACCGACTCGATCCTGTACGCCGGAACTATTTCCGGTTCAGGTAACCTCAATCAGGCCGGAAGCGGCATCGTTACGCTTACGACCTATCCGACATTCACTGGTGCAACTACGGTCAGTGCCGGAACCCTGAATCTTGCGATTGCCAGTAATCCTGTCGATAACGGATTGAGAAACTCAAGCAGTGTCACCGTAAACAGCGGCGCGACACTACGGGTTTCTCAGACTAATTCATTAGATGGATATGACATACCTGTCAACGGTGGAGCATTAACTGTTCAGGGCACATTGACAACTGCGAATACTGTAACCTCACACATTAAGAGACCGGTTACACTTGACGGCGGAACCATATCGAGCGGGACTCCGGATGCGAGTAACGGTAGCTTCTGTCTGGACTACGATCTGACTGTTCCCAATGCGGGTACTTCCACCATCAGTGCGACCGATTTTTTATGGGCAGCGGCTACGACCAGAACATTCACGGTTACAAACGCATCCGGCATACTCAATGTCACCGGGTCGTTTTATTTGCCTACCGGCGCGTACACTGGTGCACTCACCAAGGCCGGAAACGGTTTGATGTATCTGAAGAGTGCCAGCAACTATTCAGGCGCAACGAGCATAAGTGCCGGAGCTCTCAATATCCAAGACGGATCAGCGCTGGGAACATCGAGCGGAGCCACTGTGACAAGTGGTGCCGAATTGCAGTTGCAGGGTGGAATCACGACGACGGCTATTCCATTGACAATCAACAACAGCGGTCTCACCGGCCATGGCGCTTTGCATAACATCAGCGGGAATAATACTTATGCCGGAGCCGTTACTCTCGGTTCCAATTCTTACGTAGGCTCGGATGCTGGAAACATGACCATCAGTGGGGCCATTTCCGGCAATAGTGCTTATACCCTTCACGCCAGTGGTACGAGCCGCGTGATTCTTAGTGCCAACAATTCCTCGCTGGCCGGCCCGGTTGCTGTAGATTCGGGATTTTTAAGATTGACAAATGCAAATGCACTTTCGGGGTCAAGCGGGATAACGATTTCAGGCGGCACCTATACCGGAATGCTGGAATTTGCAGGAGGAAATACTTACGCAAATACGCCGATCTCTATTGGATGCCGCTCGAGTCCTGGCATCAGTTCTGATTCGGCACAGATTAAAAATATCAATGGGACTAATTCATTCCCCGGCAATATCACCATGACAGCAGGTGGCCTGAAGTATAATTTCAGCGCAGATTCCGGTCAGTTGACACTTGGTTCTATTGTAAGCAGCCCGAACACTGGATGGCGGTACATTCAACTCTGTGGTTCAGCAGGGACAGGCATCTTCAGTGGCGGGATGGCATTGAATGCCGGAGCATCCAACTATCTTTTCAAAAAAGATGCTGGCACGTGGAAACTTTTGGGCAGCAACGCATTTAATGCAATTGATTCCATTGAGGGCGGCGTACTTAATATCCAGAACGCTTCTGCACTTGGCACAAGTTCCGTTTGGGTGAGCAGTGGTGCAGAATTGCAGCTTGAAGGCGGCTTCAGCGCGACATCATGGCCGACCGCCATCAACGGCAACGGTGCTGCCGGAAATGGATCTCTTCGCAATATCAGCGGAACCAATACTTACCCCGGTGCAATTACACTCGGATCAAACAGCACTATAGGCGCCGATGCCGGAACGCTTATTCAAAGTGGAGCAATAAGTGGATCGTACACTTTGGCTAAGGTCGGTGGCGGGGTACTCGCCTTCACCAACAGCTCAAACAATTATTCCGGCCCGACAACAATTACCGGCGGCACGCTTCAAATAGGCAACGCCGGAACCGCTGGTGTTCTCCCTGGCAATGTCGTAGATAATTCCGCCCTGACCTGGAACCGCACCGACAGCGTTTGTTACAGCGGAGCGATTTCAGGATCGGGCACTCTTACAAATTCCGGTTCCGGAACCCTAATGCTGAACGGAAGCAATTCCTATACTGGCACTACAAGCATTTCATCGGGCGTGATTAATATTCAGAGTTCAAACGCGCTTGGCACTGTCGCCGGTGGAACATCGGTTACCAACAGTGCGGCGCTTGAGATTCAGGGTGGAATCACGACATTGGCCGAGCCGCTTACGATCAACGGAACCGGCATAAGCAGCAACGGCGCGCTCAGAAACAGAAGCGGTACCAACACTTTCGCGGGAACGGTGGCGCTGAATATCGCGTCTTCCATAGGTGTCGATGCCGGAAGTCAGCTTACGATAAGTGGAGCAGTCAGCGGAGCAAATGCGCTGACAAAGGTCGGAAGCGGAACTCTGGTGCTTTCCACCAATAACTCCAATTCGAGTACAATCGCAGTCAATGCCGGAACACTTCTTCTGAACGGCACAAACGCATCGGTTACCGGTGTGACGGTTGCCAGCACTGCAACACTTGGTGGAACCGGATCGGTTACCGGCACCGTGGCACTTGGCGCGGGTGGAATCATAGCACCCGGTGTCTCCGGCCCCGGCAAGATTTCGACAGGCGCTTTTACAATGACCGGCACCAGCATTTACAACGCCGACATCGGAACATCGAGCGACACAGTGAATGTCACTGGCAACCTGACAATTGCGGGTACGCTGAACATCGCCGCCGCAACCGGATTCAATGACGGCACATACACCATCATGAAATTTTCTGGCACTCTGACCAATAGCACGCTGAACATCGGAACAACTCCGGATGCGACCAAGAATTATGCGATTGATGTTTCGACAGCTCACGAAGTTCGTCTTGTAGTTTCTCATACGAACCACACACCGACCGACATTACACTTTCGTCGAACGCTATCATTTCAGGTTCGGCTGCCGGTACGGTAATAGGACATTTCTCGACAGCCGATCTTGATGCCGGTGATGCTCATACATACACACTCGCATCGGGAACCGGCAGTACACACAACGCGTATTTCACTATTACCGACAGCACATTGACCAACGCAGTTCCGATCAGCTGCGCCATTGCCGATACGTTCTTCATAAGGGTACGTTCGACCGACAACGGGACGGGGAATCTTTACTACGAGAAAACGTTCAAGATTGTTCCGGCATCGAGCATTTTGGATACAATACCGTTGACGATAAGGCACATGAATTATACCGCATGGACTGCCACCGGTGATGCAAGTGGCAGAGTCGGCGGTTACCCTCGCGGTACTACGGGTGGGTATTCCGACGAATGTCTGTTGTATGCCGATCTCTCGTCCTTCTCGTCAGCGACAGTAAGCTCTGCGACGGTGCAGTACAACGTAAGCTCCACAGTTGTTGGCGGTACTCCTGTGACGGTATATCTCGACGCTCAGGACAAGGGAGCGTATAACGCATCGGCGATTTTCACAACCTATACCGATGCCGCATGGGCGACTCCTCTTGGCAGTGTGACTGCATCATATCCGAGCGGGTGGCAGACTGTCACCAGCGGATCATTGTTGACTCTGGTACAGAGCTGGGCGGCCAATAATGCCACCAATAACAAAGGCTTGATACTTGCCGGTAACTTTGGTTATCAGGGTTATTGGTGGAACATATCCGCGGCGAATCTGATCATCAACGTAGGCAATGCTCCACCGACCAATATCTCGCTTTCCGCATCAACCGTTGACGAAGGTTTAGCCAAAGGAACATTCGTCGGTAAACTCACTACGACAGACGGCGATGGTTCCTCAGAATCATTTACATACAGTTTCGATCCGGCAGGCACCGATAACGCATCGTTCACGATAAGCCATGATTCACTGTTCACCAGTGCTGTTTTCAACTACGCGACCAAGAGTTCATATTCGATAAAGATCAATACCAACGACGGCAACTGCAACAATTATTCCAAGACACTCACGGTTACGGTTAATAGCGTAGATGTCGGGTTCAAATACAAGACGCTGACTGTTAATCACAATATCGGTACCGGAACATCAGATACGCTCATCGCATCAACGGCGGATTTCAGCGTGGTGTTCAGCGAGGCATATGGCGGAGGAATTTCGTGGGTGTCAATGGCTGCAAATCATGGCGGAACGAACATTATGTCCACGTCGGGTACACGGAATCTCTTCGCAGCACGATTCTATGACGGAACAACAACGCGCCTGAGCTACAATACCACCGGTGTACTGACACTTCTTGAATCAAACAACCTTTATGTTAAGGTGCGCCAGACTCAGGCTTGGGGAACGCGCAATTTCATTTGTGATTACACGGTCATGAGCAACGGACGCATTTACGTGTGGGCACAGATCGACAATACCGGTGGAACTGCGCTGAGTTCCGACTCGCTTGAGTTCCGTGTTGCAAAGGCGGCCAACGGAACGATAAAAGAGAATCCCGGTAGCGCAACAGTCGGCACGTGTCCATATATTCTTTTAGGGGACAACGCCGCAAACGAGCATGACATCCTTCTCGTTCCATTCGACAACTCTCTCGGTGCAACCAGTTTCAAAGGAAGCACGGCGAGTACCGCATATTACGGAATGAGCAACGACGCATATTCGCTCGCCTCCGGCATGAGTGCGACTTACGAATACATGATCGATTTTTCGCATTCTGCATGGAACGATACCAGCGCCCTTTCCACTGCTGCAGCTACAGCTTTTCGCAGTCCCGACAGCCTCAGCATTATGGAAGGAACTCTCGGATTCGAGAAGGCATGGGAATGGAACATGCAGGGCGAATGGAAATTCGACGAAGGAACCGCCGACACGGCATACGATCTTTCGATCAACAACAACTGGGCGAAGATCTGGACATCGCCGACGGCATGGACCACGGGCCAGATCGGCGGAGGCTATACCTTCGGTGCCAACAGCAACGACAGTTGTTCGTTCAATAACCCGGCGGCTTTTGAGAATCAGACAGTGTTCTCCGTAATGGCCTGGATAAAGAAATCCAACACGAGCGATGCCGATGCCGTTATAATGGGCCACAAAGGAGCGACCGGAACGCGCGGCTGGAAATTCGGAACTGCCACCAACAAGCTTTTCGTCACGGTTTTTGGAACAACACTCACCGGCACAACGGCATTGGGAACCGGCTGGCATCACGTTGCCGCAACTTACGACCGCAACAGTAGCTCGCTGATTCTATATCTCGACGGAAAGGTGGAGGCGCGAGGCGTTTCAATTTCAACACCGTCATCCACCGGCCCGGGAAGCGTGAGCATCGGCCGCGGATTTACCGGAGTGATCGACGAACTGCGGTTCTATTCCAAGGTCGTTCCAGAAATCGATATGGAAGGCATTTACAAGAACGGATTCATAGCCGCCGAAGGCATGTATATGCTTCGTGCCGACAACAACAATTCCGTCAACATGCTGATCGATGGAAGTACCGCATCTCCGCGGGCTTATCCGGCGATTCAGATCGACAACTACTGGATGTCGGCCGCGCCGATTGCGGTAGCGATCAACGGCAATTATCTGACCAGCGGAACCGACTATATCGCGTATGTCAACACAGTATGGCACACGCTTTACATCGGATTCAATTCATACATAAACCAGCCGTCCACGCGGATCTACGTGAATAATAACGACAGCTCCGGCGCGCGTCAGAGTGGAGCAATGCCGCAGCTGGTCTGGGGGAAATACACCAACGCTTCAACAGATTATTTCTGGGTGAAGAACACCACTAATTCGTCATTCGGTGCGACTTCGTCCAACAACTGGCTTATGTCGTGGAAGATGAGCACCACATCGAGCAAGTGCGGCGAGCTCTGGTTCTTCGCTCACTCGGCGGTTAATCCATCGACCTCGATTGACACGACGCTATTGACGAACCTGATACCATCGGCATCGTCTCCGGGAAGTCACGTTTATTCCATGGATGGAAACGCTGTCAGCTCTTCCTCCAACGTCGGTTCAGCATTCTCTTGGAGTGTGCCTGAAAGTTCAACGACCCGTGTGGTTCTTCGTGTCGGGCCGCGTACTGCGAAGGTCAGCACCGACTCGATGACGATGTACACGATCTACACTATTTATCCGACCGGACAGATGTTCCGGCGCGACAGCGTTGTTGCGGTCACCAAAGATCCGACAGCCATATTGGTGCCGTACTATCTCAAGGGAACATCCGATGCAGCGGTATTCCTTGACGGTACAACCAACAGCAGGTTTGTGGAATTTGGTTCGTCAAAGATTCCGAATTTCTCGGCAGATTGGTTAGCATTCAAAAACAGCGCCAGCACGATAGGTGCGCCTGCACAGAATCTGAACAGCGGCGGAAATTCAATAGTAAACAATTCCGATGGAACGACGAAGACCGGTGCTGATTTCATAGGAAGCGTTGGGGATTACTGGATCAAGTCCAAACTTCCCTGGCAGATGTCGTT
>CAIOZP010000504.1 GCA_903862805.1 uncultured Fibrobacterota bacterium | reverse complement strand
TTTGACTGAAAGTCTTTCCAGCAATCTTTACCTCAAGGTCAATTCTCTTTACATCCTGTGGCAAAGTCGCATCGGTCAACGGAATCCTCAAAGTATTGGATCCTATCCGACCACCAACTCTATCGCTTCTGTAGTTCAATGTAAACGGCGTACCCGTTACATCCACCCGTTCTCCCAAAGTCTGATTCTGTGTCTCAATAATCGACCCGGGTGATTCACAGGAATTATCAATGGGGTCTCCCAGTACAAAACTCGATCTCATATGCGGAGCCACAGCATCACTCGGCGGGCCATAAGGCCAGTTATAATCCCACGGCGTAAAATGTGTCACCGGCACTCTCCAGAAACTTTCTCCCGCTGCAAACGTAGATGCTATCTTCGTCAATTCCTCTCCGGTAACCCCAAGCCCTGCCAAGCCTGCGGAATCTGCCGCCTGTCCATTGCCGGCAATATCAAGTGTTGCCTGTCCTCCGTCAACAGACAGCACCTTGACCACGCGACCATTTGCCGAAGGAATCCACTGCGCCTTGACCCTGTCGTAATAACCAGCCGGAACCGGCCCGCCCACTGGGAAATTCAGGAAGTTGTTCACATAAACCGGCACCGGTTTGTTGAACGTGACGTTTGTCGCGCCATCAACACTCAGCTCAACGCAATATGTGTAGCCGGACTGTGGAGGCAGTGTTGCGGGCATGGCTTTCGGGCCGTTTGCACCTACCGTGTATTCAGTTGCTCTTACATTGATCGTACCGCTCAAACCGGTTGCCTGAATCCCGCTTGGGAAGAACACGGTTGCCTGGCGTGTTCCGTCGTTGTCGTTTATCACGCTTCCCTGCGCGACCTGCATTGATGAGTTGTTGGCAAGAGATATGGGCGTGACCACCGGATCGAGCTGAACCATTATCAGATCGGGTGCCCAGACATAGTCTTTCCACGGCGTGTTCACCTGACGCTGTGCGCTTATGAATTGATCCCTGGCGTAGTTGAGTGTGAGCATCCCGCCACCATTGACGGCGAGATCGAACATTCCGTCTGCGCGACTCACGGTGTGTCCGAATTCGGGATGATCGACCACCGAGACCGTGACACCCGGAAGTGGTGAACCGTCTGCGGAGAGGACTTTGCCCCTTATTACTGCTACGCGCTTGTCGTCGATGGTGCCAGCGCTTACACCGGTCTGAATTGCATTGTTTCCGGTATAAAGAAATTCTGTCGCGGTCTTGAGATCGGTAACTCCCGTGCTGTCAAGAACGGGGGCAATAGTCGAAGGGTCGGGCGGAATGATAATCGGCTTGTAGGTGATAACAATTGAAGCAGTGCCGGTATTTCCCGCCTCATCCGTTGCGCTTCTGGTAATAGTATTTGATCCGGCGGTCAGTTGCTGCGTGGTCTGAGTGGTCTGAGTCAGTCCGTCAACTGTCCATGAAACTGTCTGGTTCGGGTTGCTTGTAACAATGCCGTTGGCCGGTGATGTAATCGCCACCACGGGCGGTTTCGTATCGAGGGTGACGGAGACCGATGCCGTACCGACATTTCCAGCGGCATCAGTCGACGTTCTCGTGATTGTATTGACGCCTTCGACCAATGTAGCCGTCGTCTGTGCTGTTTGTGCCACGCCATCAATTGTCCACGCCACTGTCTGGTTGGTATTCTTTGTTATCAATCCATTTACCGGCGACGTGATTACAACAACCGGAGCCTTGGTGTCGAGGGTTCCTGTTACGGTATCTGCACCGGAAAGACCCGAAGCAGGATCGGTAAAACTGCGGATTATTTTGTTCGACCCTTCAACGAGTGCTGCACTTGTTTGAGTTGTCTGGGAGATGCCGTTCACCGTCCACGAAACCGGAACGGTCGAAGTATTTACAAGGAAGTTTTTGGCAGGTGAATTGATCTTTACTATCGGTGCCACACTACCGGAAACAGGAGCTGATCCGGAAAGTACGGCTCCAGTGCTTGTGTTTCGGACTACAACGTGGGGAGCTGTTACATAGGCTTGTGAAGATGAATACGACCAGTCGTCGTTCTCGTTGAACATTTTCCAGTTCAGGTAATTGATCGCGAACTGCACCTCGGATGATCCCGCAACAGGGATTTTTATCGAGGTACCGGGGAAGGTAATCTTCGCAACCATGTTTGCACGAACAGCTCCCTTTGTCGGCGTAATGGATGCAAATGAAACCTTTGGAATGGACGTGGCGCCGAGGCTGAACCAGTAGATGCTTGAAGCAAACGACGCGGGCGTTGCGGCCGAGTCATAGAAGTAGTAATCGATTTCGAGGTTATTCAAAGGCAAAGCAGAACTGCCTTTGTTGTCGATCTTGACAAGCTGATGGATGAACTCGTTGGTCGGGTTGTCTTGATACCCGGCATGTTGGGAAACCGAAACCGACTGTGCCCAAAGACCAGCCGACATAGCGAACACTGCAAGAAATGATTGCGCGACACGCTTCATGACCGAAACTCCTTAAGACGGGAAGACAAGTAATTAATCTGAAATATGGAACAGCTTCTCATTAAACAGGGCGGGAGAATTTCTCCGGCTGGGTTTTTAGAAAAGGTTCTGGCAAATATAGAAATGATAGATATGCCCGTCAAGGAGCTTGACGATTTTCTGACAAAACTTTGCTTTCTAAAATAAAAGCAGGGACAAAAAATCGTAAAATCAAATCAAATGCGAGGGATTACCGCAAACAGACTCGTCATCAATCCGCACAAATCACAGGATAGTGCGGGATGAACTGGTTTACAAGCGCGAAAAGTTCCCAC
>CAIOZP010000503.1 GCA_903862805.1 uncultured Fibrobacterota bacterium | reverse complement strand
GCACATATTTGCGACGTTGTTTGAAGGGCTGGAATCCGCATACGTCAACGGTTCCGGAAGTCGGCTGCAAAACACCGGTCAACATCTTGATGGTGGTCGATTTTCCCGCACCGTTGGGTCCGAGGAATCCGACGATTTCTCCTTCGTTAATATCGAGAGAAATTTCGTCAACCGCTTTGATCGATTTGAAATCACCGGAGAATAAATCGAGCATCGAACCGCGAAGCCCCGATCGGCGGTTAAGAACGCGGAAATGTTTGCAAAGTCCATCCATGTGGATAATCGACATCATCAGTCCTTGAAAAGTATCACCGGTTAATCGACGGAGTGTCTGCTTGAGACAGACAATCAGTTTCGCGGATCGGTTTGTACATTGGTATTTGCGTTTCAACTAAATATAGCTTTTGCACTGATTTGTCAGTGCTTTTGCTTTAGTCATTGGTTCGCTTTTGTCAATCATGACGATATAGAATTGTGGCAGCAGTTTCCTGATTGCAATAGCGAATCGCCGGTAATGTTTTTGGGGTGGTAACTTGAGTTAACACTTAATTTCCGGAGCGGTCATTATGACAGCAAGAATCAGAATTTTCACATAATTTCATAATTGTGATACAGTCAATCGGTGGTTGTGCTTGTAGCAAGTCAAAACCTCTTATTTTGCCGATTAATTCTTGAGGTAACTATATTGTGTCAGCGGACTTTGTGGCGAAAGCAACTGGCCGCTATCTGTGTGTTTCAAAAAATTTTTCCAAAGTAGGAGGAATCATGATCAAAAGAATCGCTGCGATGATCGCCGTTGCGGTTGTCGGGGCTGCATCGGCTCAAGGCTCATTGCCGACAACGACCGGCATTATTGCCACAGATTGGAACGGAAAGACCTATGACATTGACGCTTTGCTTGCTGCGGGCAAGCATATCTGGGTTCACCAGATGTTTGCCGGCTGACCATACTGCAAAGCCTCCTGTGGAGAGATCAATGCAGCTTATGCGAGTTTTGGCAATAACACCGGCGATGTGATCATGATCGCAATCGATATTTCCTCTGCGGATACTAAGAGTTCTGTACTTTCGGCGTATGCGTCATATGGGGTTCCGGCCGAACCAATGGTACTTTATAGCCAGGGTGCGAGCGCTTTAGCGGCTCTTTTTGGAAGTTCAAATTCAGGTGGGCCAACATGGATAATGCATCCAAAGCATACATTCTCTGTTTCTTCGCATAATGAGCCGAGTCTGTCTTCGACCATTACTGCGGCATTAGCCGATGACTGCCCAAAAGGAGTCACCGTAGCTCAGTTTGCGCTGACCGTAACTTCACCAAACGGAACAGTGGTCAAGTCTCCGGATGCAGCTACTTACGATTCTGCAACAGTTGTTCAGTTGACGGCAACGCCTTCTGCTGGCTACGTTTTTGCCGGATGGAGTGGCGATGCAACGGGCAGCAGCAATCCGGTTTCTGTTACAATGAATGCCGCAAAATCTGTTACTGCGACTTTCAATGCAATACAGATCGACACGACAAATCCGTCGGGCAATCTTGTCGAACTTGCTGGCTGGGACGTTTCTTCCGATGGTGCTTCAACTGCCGCACTTGATACAACTGGTATTGTTGGCGGTAATGGAGTCAAAGGAACATTTGCAATTGGATCTGCGGATTCAAATTGGGCAGAGCTTGCAAACTACTTTGACATTGATCTTGGCGGGGCGACTTACGTGAAAGTCGTTTACAAAGCAAGCAAGGCAAATGTCATGACAATTGTCGATCCGGCACTTGCCGATCTTGGTGAAGGATATGGCGTAAATCTGCCGATTGCGACATCATGGTCAACTTTGCTTTTCAAGCTCGACAACAAGGTGTTTGCACAGCCGACAGGTTCAACCGCGGCGACTCTTGATTTATCGAAGGTTTTCGGGATTTCATTTTCTCCAGGATCTCTTGATTACAATGTGTCGCCAGCCGGATCTTCGACCGTCGAGGTCAAGGAATTGGTTGTGTATGGCAAGGGTAGCTTGATGAACCCGGTTGCAATTCGTGAAGCGCCATTGACAGCGCGCGTTTCGAATTTGCTCCACACCGGTTCGATGCTGAAGATCAGCGGCATCAACGGATCAGTTGAAATGTATTCCGTATCCGGCCGACTTGTCAGAAGCATCTCAGTCAAAGGAACAGCGTCCATCGATCTGTCCGGACTCTCCGCAGGAACCTATATGGTTTCGATGAAGAATGCCGGAAGGATCAGCAGCGACAAGGTCGTTATCGGTCGCTGATAATTTTTCTGCAATGAAGTAGGGAG
>CAIOZP010000502.1 GCA_903862805.1 uncultured Fibrobacterota bacterium | reverse complement strand
GTTACGGCGGGCCGTGGAACAGGCACTGGCGGTGGGAGCAATCACCCGCGACGCCGTAACGGATACGGCGGTTCAAAATGCCCCTTGTTATCGTTGCTGGAAATTGTCCCGTCAAAGTCAAAGCCGACCCAATGTGTTTCAGCAACGAACACCGGCTCTTGACCAGCAATGAATTCAACCCAATAGCCTGATTGGTTGCGTTTATCTGTTCCCTTTTGAATCTTTAGCGGTCCCATTTCATTTTCCCTTCATACGGTGGTTAAAACATGCTTCTGGACGAACTCCACAGCCGCACCAGTTCTGTCGATGCCAGCGCTGCAATGAATGAGCCAAGGTTTTGGTAATTTAGCTAGCGTCTTTTTAATCATGGCCAAATCCGCGCTGCTTAATGGCGGCAACTGATAATCTGCAACCGGGACATGACCAACGATAAAACCATGCTTCCGGTATAAATCCAAAAGCTGGATGTCATTCGCGCCGTAAAACTCATCCAGCTGTTCTTGTGAAAGCAGGCACAAAATCGATTTGATTTCCATACCAGTCACATCAGCGAGCCATTTAGCGATTAGCGGCTCCGTAACGGTATCGTCGTTGTAACAGGGACGACAGCTGCGAGCCAGAATCCCTGACAGAACCCATTGAAGATTGAAGTCTTTCATTTCTTACGTGCCATTATACAACCCCTTGTCAAACGGACTAGGGCACAGTTTGGGGACAATCTGCGTCACTTGGTCACAAAATGTCCCCAAAGCCTTCCCTATTTGAGGTCTTGAATCTGCGTTATCTTAAATCGAAGTGAAGTATTTCATCAATAATCTGGTTTGGTTCCCATTTAGGCTGGTTTGGGATGCGCTCCTGATTTTCGCGGTCATTATTCTCCAAATTGTTTGGTTGGGACTTCTTTGTAGCGTTTTTGGCCTCTGGCTAGTTTTAGGAATGTTTAGCTTTGAAGCCTTTGCGTGTGCGATATGCCCACTACTTCTGCTGTCCTATTTGAAACATCCTTGGCCAAACTCTCCGGGCGTCTTAACTGCGACGATTTAAAAGTCTCTACTTCCAATGTCATCACAAAATCGCAAAGTATTTCAGCCGGACATCCGGTTTTTCGAGCGCAGAGCAAATCAACTATTTCTTACCTAGTGGAACACTGTGAATCCGCCTTCCATTTTCGTCATAAATATAAATCCATGAGCCGTTTCGCACACTCACTGTGGCCGCCGTATATCCGTGAAGGCCATCCCCAGCGGGAATGCCGGCAATTCGCCTTCCCTTTTCGTCGAAGATATATATAAAACTTCCATTTTGAACAGCTGTAGAGATGGGCATACAAGATTAGATGTTAGATACCGAACTCAGTTATTTAGGTGCGTTTGAGTCGTAGATTTTTCATTATGTAATCACTCAACTGGGATTTCCCATATGGTTTAATGCCCACGAACGGCGTGGGTGGTTTTCGTGATTTTCTGCCTTCTTCATAAGTTTGCAAGTCATTTTTCCAGTCTGACCTTGGTTTTTGTCCGGCGCGGAAGGTGTTTTGACGCCATT
>CAIOZP010000501.1 GCA_903862805.1 uncultured Fibrobacterota bacterium | reverse complement strand
ATTTCGCTGATGATTTACAGCTAAATACATCTTCATCAATCCATTGCTATAAGCCTTCCCGCAACAATCATATTTACCACGCTGAATTTCTACTTGCCAAAACAGGAAATTAAAAAGCAGATGGAAAAGTACGGGTTGGCTCCATATCGCGTAGCACTTATTCACGGTGGCCCTGGAGCGGCGGGGGAAATGGCTTCCGTTGCACGCGGGCTTGAGGCATCATTCGGAATTCTCGAACCGCACCAGACAGGACTTTCCATAGAAGACCAGATCACCGAACTCCGCTACGATCTACTCTCGGCGGCACAAATTCCGGTGGTGCTGGTCGGATACTCATGGGGAGCCTGGCTGGCCTGCATTTTTGCTGCGCGATTCCCTGAACTCATTAGCAAATTGATCCTTGTTAGTTCCGGCAGTTTCGAGGAATCGTACGCATCGGGAATTGACGAAATGCGAATGTCGCGTTTGTCAAGCATTGAACAGATCGAGATTAGCGAATGCACAAAACGTATGTCGGATAATACGGAATCCCCCGAGCGGAAACTGCAGGCCTTCGGCAGGATCGGCGAGCTTTTCGGCAAGGCGGATTCATTTGATCCGATAGAAAAATCCTCTGACGAAATCTCGCTCTCTCCGGAGATATTTTCATCGGTCTGGCCTGAAGCTGCGGTACTGCGAGCGAGTGGGGAGCTGATGAATATCGTTCGCTCTATCGCATGTCCGGTGCTTGCTATTCACGGCAGCCATGATTCCCACAGCGCCGACGGCGTTCGTGTTCCATTATCATCTGCGCTGAAAGATTTCCGTTTCGAGCTTCTCGAAAACTGTGGGCACAGCCCATGGAAAGAGCGATTAGCACGAGACAGATTTTTCATGATACTACGAAGCGAAATTTATTCCGCCTTCAAATGATGACTAAGTTTTTGTGCGATGCGTATTTTCATCAAGCAGAAATTGATTTAAGGAGCGACCATGAAAAATGTTTTTGTATCTGCAATGATTCTTGCCTTTGCTACGCTGAGCTTTGCCGAAGACCCGCTGTTCGTACAGCAGGCGCGCCCTCCGCTTGACAGCATGACACTTGCATGGGCGCCGACAATTCCATGGACTGCGCCGGACTCGCTTGGATTTGCCGGAGTGAAGGCGAAGACATTCGCATTACGTCAATTCACCGACGCGCGTGGCGGATCGAAAAATCTCGGAGTCTTTACCGGCAAGAAAAACAACAAACCGCCTCGCATTGTGTCAAGCAAAGACGACATCTGCCAATGGAATAAAACTCATTTATATGAAGGTCTGCGTTCCTATGGGATTCCGATTGCACCCGACACCGCAGAGTACATGATCGACGTCGAAATTGACACATTCGCCGTTGTCGAGACAGATCAATACCGTGGTCGCATCGTGCTGAAAATGATCGTCACAAAATCTTCGACAGGCGCCAAGTGGACCGGAACCGTTATGGGCGGATATGAACTGTGGGGTCTCAAATTCCGCGGCAAAAATTTCAGCGCTGCTCTTTCGAACAGCATTGTGGCAGCGGGCGAGCAGATAGTCAAGGCTCTGCCAAAATGTATAGAGTCGTTAGACAAGGCGCAGTGATTACTTCGACTCCGCTCAGTAACCACTATCGACACGCTCTTCACATCCGGTCACTGAGCGGAGCCGAAGTGACTCTCCATCCCCCGCCATTTCCGAGATCGTTTATATTGGACCCATGATTTCGCTTGACAGAACAAGAGAAGAAATCGAGGAGCAATTCCTCGGTAAAATTACCACGTCCCATCCGAAGGTGAATGCCGATCTCCTGCGCCGGGCCTTCCGCACAGCCTACGACGCGCATTCGGGACAGAAGCGAAAATCCGGAGAGCCTTACATCGCGCATCCGCTTGCTGTGGCGATGATCCTTGCCGAACAGCGCATTGATTCCGTCACGATTGCCGCGGGTATCCTGCACGACGTGGTGGAAGATTCCGACTGCACAATCCAGGATATAAAAAACGAATTCGGCGAAGATATTGCCCTGCTGGTTGACGGCGTGACGAAGATCGAAAACATTCATGCACGAACGAGCGAGCAGCGTCAGGTCGAAACCTATCGCACGATGCTGCTCTCGATGTCGAAAGATATTCGCGTTATCATCATCAAATTTGCCGACCGCCTGCACAATCTGCGCACCCTGCGTTTCATGCCGGAAGACCGGATCAATGCGATTGCAACCGAGACACTCGACATATATGCGCCTCTTGCGCATCGACTTGGAATGGCGCGCATCAAATGGGAATTGGAAGACCTCGCTTTCAAGCATCTTCATCCCGAAGAATACAAACTCGTTGTGTCGAAGGTCGTTGACTCTCGCCACGATCGCGAAAAGATTATCGAGAGTTTTTCGACTCCTTTACATGAGAGAATTACGCAGGAAGGACTCAAGGCAACTGTCACCGGAAGGCCGAAACATTTCTATTCGATCTTTCGCAAAATGGAAGATCGCAACAAACCTTTCGAGGAAGTTTTTGATCTGCTTGCGATTCGTGTCCTTACTGAAACGGTTCGTGATTGCTACCATGTGCTTGGCATTATTCATTCGATGTGGAAACCGATTCAGGATCGTTTCAAAGACTATATAAGTGTGCCAAAGAGCAACGGCTATCAGTCGCTGCACACAACGGTCGTTGGCGATAACGGGCGCATTATTGAAATTCAGATCCGCACGCTTGAGATGAACCTTGTAGCCGAAGACGGCGTTGCGGCGCACTGGCTTTACAAAGAGGGAAGCAAGGAAGAGGTCACGTCCGACGAGCGCACGATCGTCTGGCTCAAGAACATCATCGAGTGGCAGAAAGACATGACCGACTCGGCCGAGTTCTACGAGTTCTTCAAGGTCGATCTTTTTCATGCCGAAATTTTTGTGTTCACTCCGCGAGGCGATCTTATCACCCTGCCAAAGGGCGCGACCGTTCTCGACTTCGCATTTGCTGTGCATACGAAGCTTGGTCTGCATTGCATCGGAGCCCGTGTTGACGGGCATATCGCGCCGATTGGTCAGGTGCTCAAGAGTGGCAACACAGTCGAGATTCTCCAGTTGTCAAGTCGCACTCCATCAATCGACTGGCTCAAGGATGTGCGCACAACCAAGGCGAGATCGGCAGTCAGACGCTGGCTTAAAAACACCGGCCGCGTCGAAAGCATCGAACTCGGTCGGCGAATCATTCGCACTCATCTTGACAAAATGAAAATCACCGGCCCGCTCGGCGACTACGCAGGCGGTCTACTTCAATCGCTCGGGCTTGCTTCGCTCGACGCGCTTTTCGAGCAGGTTGGCAATGGCGCGATGCCGGTAAATCGTGTGCTGCAATACTTCACCACCAAAAAGATGATCCAATCGACATCGCCAGTGAGTCGGCTTGTGAAATCGATCACCGGCCGCAATCGCGGTGTGCTGGTCGGCGGCATGGAGAACATCATGGTGCGCTATGCCAAGTGTTGCAATCCGCTCCCCGGCGACGAGATCAAAGGTTTCCTCACACACGGTCGCGGCATCTCGGTTCACAAGGCCGACTGCGCCACCGCAAAACTTTTCGACGACAACTCCGAGCGTTCGATCACGGTCAGCTGGGAAGGCGAGGCGCAGACGATCCGCAAATACGAAGTCTTCCTCGATGTGATTGCGCTCAACAGAGTCGGCCTTCTTTCTGAGGTCTCTGCATTGCTCGCCGCCAATGGCGCCAATATTTTAGAGGGAACAATCTCGACAGACGATCAGCATGCGCGACTTTCTATGCGACTCGAAATCGCCAACTCCGCCTTGCTGAAAACGCTCATTCGCTCGGTGGAAAAAATCAAGGATGTCGAGAAGGTGACACGTACCCGCAACCGCGATTACGATGGCGCCTGAGCACGCACTACACGATCGCGTCCTGCCAAATCTTTTTCGATGATGACATTTT
>CAIOZP010000500.1 GCA_903862805.1 uncultured Fibrobacterota bacterium | reverse complement strand
CACTTCGGCAGGCTCAGTACATCGCTCCGTTCAGCCACCGAACGAGAATCTCCGATCTCTGAGCGGAGCCGAAGGGCACGGAGATTCCACAAGAATATCTGACTGTTGATCGTCGGAGCTATAATAAAAGTATGGCAGATCGATTTGGAAGTGCTACTTAATATTTGGATTCTGGCGGGTTGCGTGGCGAAAAAGCGCTTATGTAGCCGAAAAAAACCTCTCGTTTGTCCCGCTATTTCCTATCGGGACAACGATTCTTTTTCCGCATGACGGACACATGCCGCGATATTCGGTTTTCGCAGCATTGCGGTAGATCCGGCCGTATGAGTTGCAACATTGAAAATGAATTCCGAGGAACGCACCGTCGCGCTTTGGCGGTTCATCTGCACTATGATCCGGCAGTCCTGATTTATTGAGCATGAGTTATTCGCTTGGCATTGCTCGATGCGGATCTTCGGGATCCTGAACAGAATCGGAGCCTCGTGCAGGCATGCGGAACTTGCGGCCAGGTTCGGCTTTGAGCCTGCCAATGTCGAATGTTCCTGCCGATTCCTCTTCGCCCTCGACCGCATAGTAAAGCTTGCGCTGACCACGAATGAACTGCTGTATGTACGGGTTTCGTGAGGCACGGATCTCGGCGGGCGTTCCGCTGAATATGATCTTGCCTTCGAATATCATCGCGATCTTGTCGGCGATTTTGTAGGCGCTGGACATATCGTGAGTCACCACGATTGATGTCATGTTCAGCTTCTCGCGAAGTTCGAGAATGAGGTCGTTGATCTTGTCGGACATGATCGGATCAAGCGCCGATGTCGGCTCGTCGTAGAGCATGACCTCTGGCTTCATTGAAACAGCGCGGGCGAGTCCGACACGGCTTCGCATACCACCGGAAAGTTCGGCGGGCATCAGCTTTTCTACGCCGTGAAGTCCGACCATTTCGAGACCATCGGTAATGATCTTGTTAATCTCGTCTTCTGGCAGATGAAAATGCTCGCGCAAAGGGAAGGCGATGTTTTCTCCCACTGTCATCGAGTCGAAAAGCGCCGCGCCCTGGAAAAGCATTCCGAATTTTCGACGCACTTTGCCATAGTCGCGTTCGTGCATTGTTGGCGAGGAGATCACTTCGTTGTTGTACATGATGCGACCGCCGTCGGGGATCATCAGGCCCATGATGTTTTTGAGGATGACCGACTTGCCGTGCCCTGACTGCCCGATGATACACATGATCTTGCCGGGTTCGAGGTCGAAGCTGATGTCCTGAAGAACCAGCTTCCCGTTGAAATGTTTCCGGATGTGTTCGACTACAAGCACAGTATTACCTCTTTGTCAAGTCCGCCCAAAATCACCTCAGGACAAGCGCAATCACAAAATCGAAAATAAGAATTAGCATGGCACTGACCATTACCGATCGCGTTGTCGCTTCACCGACTCCGTGGGCGCCCTTCTGCGATTCAAAGCCGAAGTGCGCACCTACAAACGCAATGATTCCGCCGAAGACAGCGGTCTTTACCACTCCGCCAAGAAGATCCCAGGGAATGAAAAACATCTTGAGTCCGGCCAAATACAAATGCAGCGAAATATCTATGAAAGAAACCGCCGCGATTACCGAAGCGGCAAAAGCAACAAACAGCGAAATCGCAGTAAGAACCGGAAGCATTATTATGCAGGCAACGGCCTTCGGAACGATGAGGTAGCGGATCGAATCGAGCGAAAGACAGCGCATCGCATCAAGCTGTTCGCTCATTTTCATCGAGGCGATTTCTGATGCGATTGATGTCGCGACACGACCGGAAACCACGAATGCCGTGATAACCGGACATAGCTCGGTAAGAAGCGCCTTGCTCACGGCCATGCCTAAATATTTTAGCGGAACGAATCCGTTGAATTGATAGTTGCATTGAATCACAGCCTCGCCGCCGACGAAAACCGACGTCACAATCACAAGCGACAGCGACTCGACGCCGAGGATGTACATCTGGTGAAGAGTCAGGTTGATATTTTTGAAAAGAAGCGGAGTGCGCGTTCCGGTCTGAAACATCAGTTCGCCCATGCGACTGAGATGCCGCAGGAAACTCGCAAACTGTTCGAGCAGATGCCAGAAGATCCGTCCGGCCGCAGCGAGCGGGCGAAGGATCAATGGCACGCCTGTCATGTTTTGCTCGGACATGGTTTAGAAATCCTCAGGTGCGTTGGCATCACTGTGATGCGTGTCGAGATTGCCAAAGGCGGCATACTCGCTGATGAACGCCAGCTTCACAGAAACACCTGCCGGACCGTTACGCTGTTTGGCAATAAGGATCTCGGCGATATTTGCGTTCTCCGGATTTTCTTCGTTGTACATATCGCGCGAAATGAACAGCACCACGTCGGCATCCTGTTCGATGGAACCGGATTCACGAAGATCAGAAAGTTGCGGTCGTTTGCTTCCGGTACGTTGTTCAACAGCTCGTGAAAGCTGCGACAGCGCAATAAGAGGCACACCGATTTCCTTGGCAATTTCTTTTAACGAACGGGAAATGCCGGAAATTTCCGTCTGGCGATTTTCCGATCTGTCAACGCCGCTCATGAGCTGGAGATAATCGACAATCACAAGGCCAAGGCTGCCGGTCTTGCTTTTAATGCGTCGGCATTTTGCGCGTAGGTCCATCACGTTAAGACTGCCGGTGTCATCGAAATATAGCGGAGCTTCGTGGATCGGTCCGGCAGCTGCGGCAAGGCTCTGAAACTCGCGCGGACTGAGGTGGCCGCCGCGCAGACGGTGCATGTCGATGCGCGCCTGCGAGCAAAGAATTCTCTGAATGAGCTGATTCTTGGGCATTTCAAGCGAGAAGACCGCCGTCGTTTCAGGCCGCGCTTTGTGCGTTGCAACATTAAGCGCGATTGACAAAGCGAGACTCGTTTTTCCAAGGCCAGGGCGCGCCGCGATAATAATCAATTCGCCCGGATGCATTCCTGTTGTCAGCGCATCAAGATCGTGGAAGCCGCTGGGAATACCAGAGATTCCACCTTCTTTATGGTAGCGCTGAATCTCTTCAAAGACCTTTGGCAGAAGCTCCGGCATGGATTCGGGATGACCGCGCATCTCGGCGTCTTTGATTGCGAAGATCGCCTGTTCCGCTCTGTCAACCACGTTGCTTGCATTGGCATCGGCCTCGAAACAGTCGGTTGATATACGACCGGCAGTCGTTATCATCGAGCGGAGCTTGGCTTTGTCTTTAAGAATATCGACATGATATTTGATGTTGGCCGCAGTGGCGATTCCACCCACGAGTTCGCCGAGGAAGGCGCGTCCGCCTACAGATTCGAGCCAGCCGCGTTTCTCAAGTTCTTCGGCAACGAGAATTACGTCGGCAGGTTTATCGTGTTTGCGCAGCTCGCGAATGCTGGTGAAGATTCTCGCATGTGCCGTGGCGTAGAAACATTCTTCGGAAAGATATTCCATCGCTTCATCGAGAGCCTGATCGTCGATCATGATAGAGGCGAGAACTGTGCGCTCTACATCAAGCGCCTGCGGCGGAGTTCTGGAAGAGGAATCAAAGGACATCTGTTTTTCTCCGAATCGTCAGGCGTATCCGTGTCATCATGTAAAATAATTCCGTCAGTGTGATTATGGATGATGAAACCGATACCAGACTGCTTTGGGATGCGCTATTTCAGTCGGACAGCTTATGCATCGTGTATTTTCATTCAGAAGCAAACCAGTAAACTTCGGAGGATTTTTGAAAAGGCCGCTTGATATAAAACTGTTCAGAACGACCAGACCGCCGGTTGCGGCTATTGTCGATCGGTTGCTTGACAGCCGCGAACTCGCCGGACTTGCCGCGCGCGGTGCCGGTCTTGTCGAACTCCGGTGCGACCTTCTGAATCTTTCTACCGACGAAATCGTTTCCTACGCCGCAACGGTGAAAACCGACTCCGCACTGCCGCTTCTTGTGACACTTCGCGAGACATTAGCCAACAAAACCGACCGCACGGCAATCTTCGGAAGACTCGTGGAAATTGCGGATATTATTGACATCGAAATAGACACTCCGATTCGCGATGCAGTTATTGCGCTTGCGAAAAAAGCTGGTTGTCTTGTGATCGTTTCGGAGCACGACTACAATAAAATGCCCGATGATTCGCGGCTTTTGTCAATTGTGCGCGACTCTTTTGCCGCCGGTGCCGACATAGCAAAAATCGCCGCACATGCAGCGAGCCGCGAAGATGCCGCCCGCCTGATGAAGTTTGCCGGATCACGAAACGAAGAGATCATCGCAATTGCAATGGGATCGGCCGGAACGGTGACACGTGCAACTGCGCCGCTGTTCGGTTCGTTATTTACCTATGCCTACATCGGAAGCGAAGCGGTGGCACCGGGCCAGATCTCGCTTGACGAAATGGGAATCATACTTCCGCTCCTTTTTCCGGAGATCAAATGACACAGGAATCCGCCGCCGTGATTGACAAAGAGAGACTCGACCCGTACCTCAAGCACAAGGTCGATTTTCGGTATTCTGCCGGAAAGCTCTCGGAGCTTCGCGATGGAACGCTCGATGAATTCTGCATTATCGGCCGCTCGAACGTTGGCAAATCTTCGTTTCTCAATCATGTGATGAACAACCAAGGACTCGCCCGTGTCTCCAAAAAGCCGGGCAAGACCAACCTCGCTAACTTCTTCAGCGTTGGGCCCGATATGCTT
>CAIOZP010000499.1 GCA_903862805.1 uncultured Fibrobacterota bacterium | reverse complement strand
CCGTCGTTGTACAATGCAGGTCCGCCACGCAGAACGCGATTGTCAAAATAAGGATGTGTGTAAACGCCCTTGATGAATGTCTGCCATTGATTTTTGAACTTCGCCCAGACGAACGACTCCGCAAGTGATTTGATCCGCTCACCGCCGGTACTCCACGCAAGTGTGTCGCCAAGTACGACTTCGCATTCCTGAAATATCGCGAATGCCTCCCGCTGATGAAGTCCGACCGCTGCCGCCTGTTTCAGGTAATCGGCATCACGCAAATATCCGACGTCGTTCAGGTCGATTCCGGGAGACCAGTATGACCCATTGAGCGAGAAATGAAACAGACCGCCGTTCTTGGCGAATTCGCAAAGTCCGGCGCCGCCGTATAGGCTGTTGGTGGCGGTATCGACCGAAAGATATTTCGCATCTGGCCGCTGAAAGCCGTGGAGTGATGAAGTCTCTATTCTTGTTATTGCGCTGTGGCTTCCATACAGCCAACTTCCAAGAGCGTTTAACTGCAAATAATAGTCGTTGTCGCAGAACTGTTTTCTGAAATCTATTCCAGCGGTTTGCGCGCTGCTGACGGTGCTATCTTTTAGTTCTTTGCTCGGAAGGAATCTTTCAACAGAACTGAATGCACCGCCAATTTTTGTGCTTCCGTCGGCATTGCTTTTTTGCAGACGGCCGGAGTAGTAATTGCTCAAAGCCTGAGCTGGAACATTCTCTGTCGAAAGAAGATTTCCTGTCGAGTCGCAGTGAAACACCTTTTCGTATCCGCTCTTGGTTACGGCGTCGAGACATCCGATCGAAACACCGTTGCTGCCGTTGCCAGTAATTTTTGCGGCACCGAGGATCGTTGCGTTGTCGGGTGGAAGGGTTTTGTCGTAGCTTCCGATGGGCACGGATGTTTCCGGAGCCGCACCGATGCGTCGCGAATAGAACAGCTGGTTTGAGTCGGCTGCGTAATTGAATACTTCCTGACCTTCGACAAAAAACGGCCGCTTTTCCTCCAGATATTTCTCGAACACCGACAGATTCAGATCCGCCGGATCCGATTCCACCTGACCGAAATCGGGATTTATTGTCAGGTCAAGAGTATTGTCAGACGAAATTCCAATCTTCGCATCAAGGCCGCCATTGGGTAGCAGTGACCACTGTTTAAGATATGGATTGTCGTTGTCACCAAGATATTTGAACTGCCCCGAAAGATACGGCGCGATTTCAAACAGAGGCGGCGGCTTGATTCCATTTATTCCATGCAGTTCCCCGAAATACTGAACATCATAAGGCGCGTCGGGTGGAAGAAGCTGCCAGTGCGTCTCCTCTTTGCTTCGTCCGATAGATCTCCAGATGTGCAGCCCCCAGACCTGATTTGAATCGGAGTTGAACCGCAGTTGACTGAATGGAATTTTCATCTCGGCAGTCCAACCGGAATCGTCAATTGCAACCTTTCCAGTCCAGATTGGATTCCAGTTGAAATCGTAGTTGAAATTTCCCAGATGGATAACATCGATCTTTTGCCCGGCGGCGGTCATGTCGAATTCATAGGCGGTTTGCAGATTGTGATGACTATCAAACGCAACACCCATGATGTCGCCAATACATTCATCGCGTGGTGCCAATGTCTTTGTTATCGAATCCGGAGAATCGTAAGCCCGAAGCGCAACGTAGATATTGTCGTTGTCGTAACAGAACTTTGCCTTTGTAGCACGTGTCGCCTTTGCACCTTCAGTTGGCGTCAGTTGTGTAAAGTCCGATTGCCAATCGGATCTGTCGAGCCAGATCGAATCGTTAAGCCGTCCGTCAATCACCGGAGCTTTTACGGTAAGTCTTACGGCGTTGAAGATTCTTTTGACTGGTAGAGTATCATCTGCAAAAATTGCAGAGCATAGGAACGCAATCGGAAACATTGCGATATATAAACGGGTGGAAAAAGTATTAATCGGAAACATTGCCGTTTCAGCTCCTGTTACACTTCGACAAAATCGTTTAACCAACTGATTGAAGCACCGGAAAGGCCGACAGGAATATCACGAGTGCCGCTTCTGCGTAAAATACCTGTTGGCCGGTGGCAATTCCAGATCAGATCTTTATTACGAATCCTTTATTCGTGATAAAGTATATGCCAGTGAATATCACGCACATCACCACAAGGACGTTCAGGCAACCGAAAAATCCGCCGCTTTTAGCGTAACACCAGATGTAATCGGCGACGTGAAGCTCGATTGCGGCGTAGGTAATTGCCGGTGAAAAGAAATATGCAAACAACGCATTTCTGCCGATTGTTCCGATAACTTCCGCCGGTTTTTTTATCAGTGGAATCAAATTCACCGCAAGATGAACCGACACGAATGACATGCACGCGATTCCTGCACAGATCAGACAGTAGGCATCCGTTCCATCAACCTTGTTGGCCCCGTGAAGTGGGCGGATCAACTGTCCGGCCGTAAATAACATCAGTCCAAGTGCAAGAATTTTTCCGGAAGTTTTCCATATTGATATATCATTACCGACGCGAAGCAGACAGGCAGCGAGCACTCCGGCGACAGCGATTGACGCATGCGAACCGAACATTTCGCCCATGTTGAAAAAGCTGTAAATACCTTCCGGTATAAAGCCGAGTGATCCGTGCTTTGCTCCGATGTAGAAAGCGATCATCATACCGATTGATCCGGCCAGTGCGGTTGTATTTCCGCGGGTAATCAGAAAAAGTAGAGATGAAATCATGTACGCCCAGCCGATCATTCCGAGGATTCCCCACCAGCTTGTAATGAGCCAGATCGTCTGCCCGTTTTCATCCTGCCCACGGAAAATTGCGAGCATTGCGGCGATGATGATAAGTCCTGCGATCTTTATTCCGCGTCGCAGCCATTTCATATCGGCTATGGATGTTTTGCTTGTATCGATCCAGAAGAGAAGTATTCCGGCAGAAGCAATAACCGACCAAAGCTCGAACGACATTTTGCTCAGACCTGCAGAGTATGTTTCCTGCGAATTCATCACTACCACTCCAAGAAATAGCAGCGTCCCGCCACGAACTGCGATGTGTTTCAAAATTTCAAGCACCGAACTTCCGGCGTCCATCATGCGGCCGATGGCGAACGGCATGCTCATTCCCATCATGAAGATGAAGGAAGGAAAAACAAGATCGGCGAACGAGATCCAGTTCGCGTGATCCGGTGCATGTATGAGCATTGCCGGAATATTTTTCAAGCCGAGATCTTCAAGTGTACTGACGAAGATCATCGACAGAATGACAATTCCGCGAAGCACATCAAGCGAAAGATGACGCGCGGTTTGTGGCGGTTTGGAATCCATAGAAATACTCCTTTTAAATTTGCGGGTATCGTTACTGGAAAATTAAGATTATTACAGAGAGTTTTTATCCGTAAAAGATTGT
>CAIOZP010000498.1 GCA_903862805.1 uncultured Fibrobacterota bacterium | reverse complement strand
CGCGCCTATTGCTCGATATTTTTTTGACATGATTTCAAAGGAGAACAGATATGAACAAAGCCGTCAAGCGTGGTTTGATAATTACTGCGGCAATTCTGGGTGTGTTGCTGATTGCATTTTCAATCATCGGGATTCGTTTCAAAATGGAAGTGAGTCGTTTCCATAATCTCGAAACATCGCAGCGTCTGCCTTCCGTCTATGCGGTGAAGTCTGAATTCGTCAATCTGTATCTTCTTCCCGATACCGGTGGAACATTCATCGCTGTCGATGCCGGAACCGATGTCGCTCACGTCAGGCGCGGACTCGCGGAACTGCATATCAATCCGGCCAAAGTCGTCGCGGTTCTCTGCACACACAGCGACAACGATCACGTCGGCGGAATCACTGCATTTACAAATGCGAAAGTAATAATATCGCAGGATGAGAAACAGATGGTTGATGGTCGCACAGCACGGGCAATGGGAATCGCCAAAAATTCTCTTCCTGTTCCGTTTACCACCGTTGCAAACGGCGAAGAATTCTTTGCGGGAAGCCATCGCATAAAGGGAACGCTCACTCCGGGGCACACGCCCGGATCAATCTGCTGGCAGATCGACGACTCCCTGCTTTTCTCCGGCGATGCTTTTGGAATCGAAAACGGCCGAGCCGGACTGTTCAGCAAACTGTTCAACATGAACAGCGCGGAGCAGATTCAGTCCATCGCAAAACTGTCGCATCTGTCAAGATTGAAGCATGTGTTCACCGGCCACAGCGGCCAGAACGACGATCCGGCAATGTTGTTTGCCCAGTAAAAGAAAAGACCGGCGAATCATTGCCGGTCTTTTCGGATTTTTCATGGAAAGCTAAGCAGTCATTTCTCGCCAGGTTTATCGGTGAGTTCGCCGATTTCCTTCTGGACTGACACGCGGTAGAGAAGGTCTTCAAGATTGCCCGAAAGCTCACGACCTTCCTTGAGGACGGCACTGCGCTTTTCAAAAATGGCAAGGTCAAGCTCGCGGCGGCGGTTTTCCTCAGTGCGCGCACGAAGCGTGATCCAGGAACGACCGAGCGAAAATCCCATGGCAAAGACTGCAGTACATGCCGCTGTAATTGCTAAAATGGCTATCATCATAAATCACCTCCGCTTTGTTCCTGTCGCAAAAATATCTCCGGTAAGAAAGTTCTGCAATTGTTTATGAATGAACTTCGGCCACGGTATTAATGAACCTGATAATTTTTTCATATTCGGCAATGTGTGGAACAAAGGCGTCGGTCTGACTTTCTTTCGCAAGGGTTTCCGTGCTTATGAAACGGACTGCCGTGACTTCGCTTTCCTGCAATGCCATTTTGTCAATTGTGACATCTGAACGAACCGCGAATACCGAGGCGATTTCATTATCGAAGAATTTTTCCGCAGGGCGGATTTCTTTCTGTTCCTGATCGAAAAGATAAACGAGATCCGATTCGCCTACCTCGATGCCAAGTTCCTCGGAAAGCTCGCGGGCTGCCGAAGTTTTCACTGGTTCACCGGCAGAAATGTGTCCTGCCGAGGAAACGTCCCAGCGGCCCGGGTAGCTATCCTTGGCGTGGTGCCGCTTTTGAACAAGGATTTCGCCCTGACTGTTATAAACCCAGACATGAACCGTGCGATGCCAATGACCTTCTGCATGCACGCGATCACGTGGAAGTGAAACGCCGGTCGGCATTCCCTCTCTGTCAACTATGTCGATGAGTTCGGCCATCACTTCACCGGCAGCGGCGGTTTTGCGCCTTTGAAAATTTCCGGCCAGATCTTTGATGCCGTGAGAGGAATGCTGTCAACGTCCCAGCGCGCTCTGGCCTCGATGGTGTCGGGGAACTGAATGACCGGCTCCGGTGCAACGAATGGAAAAAGCTGGCCGTGATCGGGCCTGCCGTTTCCGTTGCGGTCGATAAATGACGAAATCGTTCCATGTCCTGCCGGAATGCTGTCGAAACGGAATCCGCCGCTTTTGTCGTTGCAGGAAATTGTGTCACCTCTGAACATTGCGAACAGCCAGATCCTTTTGCTGTCGGGATGTATTCCGCTGGGCCCGCCGGAAATGCTTGTGGCAAGACTCTCTTCCGGTGCTGTACTGAATTTCACGGAGATTTTTCCGGTGCTATCGGGATTGGGATGATTGCCGCAGAGATCGGCGATGTCGGTTGCTGTAATTGACACAAGGTAATCCTGACCGCACTTGAATGCGCGCGTCGGACGCAACTCAATGCAGTCGGCGACTGGCGCTGAGAAATCGAGCTTGACAGAATCGGACTGCGATTGGGCAACGGGTCCGGTCGATGACAGAGTGACCGGTCTGTTGAATCGCACCGTGATCTTGGCGCGGGGCGAAAGCCGGCCGGTCGGAAATGTGCCGCTGATCTGCGGGTGACTTGTATCGGCGAAGCCGGTGACATTCAAAAGAAGTGTATCTACAGACTGCTTTTTCCACGACAGTCGCTGCGCAGATTTTGTTAGCAAGCGGTACTGCCCCGCATGTAGATCGGTTTTTGTTGATAGATAAAATGATCGCTGATCGCTGAGCTTCAGTATTGATGCGGCAATCGGAGTTTCGGGTGTATCGCAGCGCTCTAAGACCACATCGGGAACGACATCGGCGGCAGGCAAGGTTTTCCATGTTCCGGAAAAGAATCGCGGTGAAACCGGACTCAGCGATGCGACCTTCGGCTGCGCTGTATCGCCATCCGACGGATACATGATGAGCGTGTCGAGCGAGCGGCCGAGCGAGATCATTGCGGCATCACCTGCGAAAGAAGCTTCGAGTCCGGGATTGAAGCGGCGGTCACTGTTGGCATCGACAAAAGCGAATGTTCCGTAGTGTCCAGGCTTCATGTGTTCGACATGAAACCTGCCGGTACTGTCGGCGGCGGCAATGTTGTCGGGCATGCAGAGCATCAGGCTGTCCATTGGCGCGTTCGGTCTCAAACGCCAGAAGGCTACGACAAGCCCTTTGGGTGTTGCACCGGAAAAAATAACACGTCCGGAAATTGTCGCACTGTCAAGCGCGGTACCGGTAGAGAAGTACAGGTCGAATGGCGCATTGGCTGAAATTTTGTGAAGATCGGTGAAGCCGTGCGCGAGGTTGATGTGGTAGGTGGTCGAATCGGCAAAGCCCTTGTTGGCTGTGATCGTAACGCGACGACCCGAAACCGAAACCTTGACTCCGCCATCAGGTTGCGGTGAAACAGTCACTTCCTTTGCAACGACATCCGGATCAACCCATTCCGACAGCGTTATGTGTACCGGAGATTTTTTCGGCTGCATCACCGCGCCGTCAGCCGGCTGCGACGAACGCACAGATGGCGGTAGCTTGTCTTCGGGACCACCGGGCGGCGGCATCTGGACTGCGCACGATGTCATTGTCAGTGCTGTTGCAATTGTCAGAAGTAGGTTTTTTTTCATTGCAGGATTCGTACTGATGTTTCTGGCTGACAGATCCAGCCTTTTGTTATTTGTCGATCGCCACGAAAAATACAAAAGATCGGCGCTGGGCAGGTTATTTTATTGTGGTAACCTCTATATATTAGATTTACACGCGAATTAATAGAGCTGCCCTCAAGGCATCACGACTTTCAGCACATTCGAGCGGACAGTGTCGATGTCGGTGAATACCGTGTGGCCGGTTGCGAGATCGGTATAGCCGCTGTTGTTTGATCCGTTGCTTGCAGTATATGCAGCAATGTAAACGGTGTCTCCGCTGACAAATCCCGAATTGACAAGTGTGGCAGATGTCAGTCTGATACTGCTTGTATCAACACCGTGTCTGCAATAAAGCGTTTGAATGCTGCGGTCTGTGTATTTCGCCGGATTCCATGAAACCGCAGTATCTTTGCCAAAGAACAGGATTTCCTTCACCACACCTTTTACAGATGTATCAGTCATGGTTGAACTGATATAAACACTGGCAGAATCGCCACCTTTGGGAATTGCCCTCTGTGAAATGGCGGAAGTCGAAAAAGTTGGTGGTTTGCAGAGATAAACGTATCCGACATCACGATCTCCGCCGCCGGTAAACTGCACCTGCATTGACTTGGAATAGCCAAATCCGGCCTTTGAGTAAGTGACCGTGTAAATACCTTCTTGGATATTGGGGAAAACCCAATATCCGGTGCTGTCTGTCATCGTCGAATAATTGGTCTGATCGATGGTGACAATTACGCTGTCCCTGTTGGAAAGCTGTGTTCCGTCTGCGTTGACCAAAGCCACATATCCGGAAACATTTCCGGTGAGTTTCTCGGCGGTTGGCGAATTATTGCACGAGGCAATGACCAGTGTTGCGATGATAATAGCGGCGGAAGCAACAAAACGACTCATCTCAGATCTCCTTTGAAAACCGGTTTTACACTATAAGACGGGCATTGGATAAAAGACCGTACAAAAAATCAAAAAAAGGCGCTTGGAGCTGCAAATAAATCTGAAAGCTCAAAAATTTGTTGCCATATTCTCAATCATACAGAAGCCGGAACCATTACGACTTCTGTCTGTCCTGAAGCAAAATACCGGTGATACCACATATCTGCATGATTCCATAGTCAGATTACAGTTCCCGGAAACATCAATTAGCCGTAAAGCAAGAAAATATGGATGCCCCCCGTTGAAATCAGGGGCTGGTTACCCTATAATAATTT